>CBFCZO010000019.1:0-45884 GCA_965602675.1 uncultured bacterium
TTCGAGAGGAAAGGCATTCCATACGTGCTTGTCACGCGCGGTTTCATGCAGCCCGACTACCATCGCCCGACTGATGATCCGGAGACGATTAACTACGACAAGGTGACGATGTCATCAAGGCTGATGTACGCGATGCTGATGGAGGAGGGGAATCGAAATTAGGGCTTCTAAACAGGGACAGTTCCCCGTTAACGGCCCTCACCGATAAACTGCTGCATGAATTAGAGCGCGACTTCCTTATAATGAAAAGGGCGGGCTTGCCACCCACCCTTAATATCCCCCGGATTGCCCGGCTTCGTTATTTCTTCACCAACTCGACGCGGCGGTTCTTCGCTTTGCCGTCTTCAGTATCGTTTGATGCGACCGGTTTGGAAGAGCCGTAGCCGGCGGCGGTCAGCCGTGATCCATCGATGCCGAAGAGCAGCAAGTAAGAGCGGACAGCCTCCGAACGTTGCTGCGAGAGTTTGTTGTTGATCTCGTCGGTTCCGGTGTTGTCGGTATGGCCTTGGATCTCAAGCCTCAGGTCAGTATAGTTGATCATTGCCTTGACTATTCCGTCGAGCGCAGCGATGGATTCCGGTTTAAGCGACGCCTTGTTGGTGTCGAAGTAGATACCGTAAATGGCAACCCGGCCCGAGGAGTCAAGTTCCTTTTTCAGCTCGTCGGCGCCGAAGCTGAGCTTCTGCTTGAAGCCTTCTTCCTCAACAACATAGATATAATACAAGCCGTGGTCGTAAGCCTCGACGTAGGCCCATAGTGTGCTGCCGTCGCTCAGCGGGATCGTGAATATCGCCTCGCCGTTCTGGGCGTTGTCCCAAACCACCCTGCCGCCACGCTCCCGCGCTGCCGCCGAGTAGTTCTCAACGACCTCGAAAGCCGAGTATCCCTCGAGCGGCTCACCATTTTCATCTTGCATTGAATAGCAGAGCTGCCAGTACTTGCCCTTAACGACCTTGTCGAGGGTGTCATCGGTTACCGGATCGTAATATCTAAACTCGTAGAAATGGTAGTTCCTATACTCAGATTCATCGGCAACGAATTTCGACCCCGGAAACGGCTTTATCAGCGGATGTTCTTTTTGTACCGTCGCGACGGCTATAGCCGCGAACACCAGTGCAAAGATGACTGCGGATAACATAATTTTTTTCATACATTCCTCCTTAATAATGTCGATCCAGAATGAGGTTGTACAGCGGAAATTACTCCTGCTCATGGTGGCAGTCAAGTGGTTTGTTTAAAGCGGAGAGTTGGCGTAACCTATTTTTTATCAATATGTTCTAGCAACTCGTCAGGAACAGTCCATAGGCCGAGCTTGCCGGGGCAGGGAAGCGGCTCTGAGAGCGGAGTAACTTCGTCGAGCAGCCAGCCGACGGGCCCGTGCCACCAGATATCGCTGACCGGCTTTTCGATTACGCCTGCGATGCGGGCGGTGCCGACGATCGCGGCACGAGGAATGTTGCTTGGCACCCCGATACCATGATCCTTAAGCCATGCGACGCCTTCTTCCTCAAGCATGCCTCCGGCGTGAATGGCGAGTAACGTGCCCATCGCCCACTCGGGCGGCTTCCAGGTGCGGTTCTCGATCCGTTTACCGGCGTGTAGAATCGCCCAGGCCCACGGTTGCCTGATTGTCAGTGCGCGCATTTATTACTCCCGCAGCGTGTTTTGTATTATGTATTATACATGATGTGTGCGCGAGATTCCCTTGGTCTACTTTTCCATGCCACAGACGTCATTTATATGCCGTGGGACGGCAGAACTTGAACAACAGACCGGCATGTCATAGGCTGTTCCATCGCGGAACGACGATATTAGCCAATGAGTTGCAAGTGACGGCAACTTCATCGATGAGTATTTAGGTTTTCGAGGGGGAAGAGAGATGAAAGAGAGGCTGATTTCGGCTGCGGCATTTCTGGTTTTGGTGTCAGTCCTGGCGTCGGCGCAGGCTGATGATTTGTCTGCCCAGCAGGCGGCGCTGAAGAAAATCGATTACCTCGTGCGCGAGTGGAGAACGGTCAGCACTTTTATCTCCACCGGCGTTGAGGCGCCTGGTTACCTGGTCTACCGCTGGATTCTCGGCGGCAATTGGATGCACTGTGAGTTCCACGGCGAAGCCCCGGGGAGAGACTATTGGGAAGCGTATGCACTGATTACCTATGATCCGGAGACGGGTAATTATCGCAGTTACGCCTTCTTCGCCGGCAGCGCTCCGACGAGCTACACCGGCATCTGGAACGGCTTAGACACGGTTACTTTCACGACTGATAAACCCGACTCGCAGGGGCGCCTCAATCGTATCAGCTACAAGCGTTTGCCCGACGCCACGGTGTTTCAACTCAACGAAACGACCAACGAGGAGGGCGAATGGGTTCCAACGCTTAGGACAGTTTACCACAAGATTTTTGCGCGCTGATTGGAGCATTGGTGTAGCGTGGAATACAGTATATTGAATCTGTTATGATAGAATTCTTTTCGGCTCCGAGCCTGGGAGGCATAAACAACGATGAGGCAATTAATGAAATCCTCTGATTCATCTTTCAGCTGGGCTTTTTACGTTATTCTGCTGCTGGCTCTGGGCACCGCAACAATCGCCGGAGCGCAGGAGAAGTGGGTTGAGCGCGATTCTCTCTTTGTTCCGCCCGGCCGCGACGACCACATGATGGCGTTCGACGCCGAGCGGGGCTGGGTGTTGATGTTCGGCGGCGACAACGCCGGTAGCGCTACCTGGGTGTGGGACGGCGAAGGCTGGAGGGACCTCGGCATCGAGGGCCCGCCGGTGACCCGCGAGTCCGCAATGGCTTACGACAGCGTTCGCAAGGTAATCGTGATGTTCGGCGGCTATGATTTTTACGCCAACAGCAACGCCACCTATGAATTCGACGGGGAGCAGTGGGTCGGTTACGCCCTCGAAAGTGCTCCCGTGGGACGCAGTGACCATGCCATGGCCTTCGACGAAGAGCGCGGCGTGATGATCATGTTCGGCGGCGAGGGCGTGGACGTGAACACCTGGGCTTATAACGGCGATAGCTGGTACCTTGTAAACCCGGAAGAAAACACCCCGGGAGAACGCAGTGGTCACCAGATGGTCTACGACAGCGAACGTCGGGTGATAGTCCTGTTCGGCGGTTCTTTGGGAGAGACGCTGTTCAACGACACCTGGGAATGGGACGGCGAGCAGTGGATCGATGTGACACCGGCCGAGGGCAGCCCCCCGGCGATGCGCGACTTTGCGATGGCCTACGACTCGCTGCGCAAGAAAACCGTTATTTTCGGCGGCCGGGCCGGCACTCTCGATGGCTTCGACAGCACCTGGGAGTGGGACGGCACCGCCTGGGCGGAAGTCAACACTGCTGCAAGACCTTCGCAGCGTCATGAGTGCGCCGCCGCTTACGACAGCATTCGCAATCGTATGGTGCTATTCGGCGGCAGCACCGGCAACACAGAGGAAAACCGCTACAAATCCGACACGTGGTGGTATCCTAACAACCCGCCGGACATCGTCCACGAACCGGTTCTGGGCATCATGCCGAACAAGAGCCTGCCGGTGAGAACCGCGATATTCGATTATGACGGCGACGCCTTCGAGGCCTACGTCTATTACCGCGACAGCGGCGAGACGGAATTCCAGAGGGCGCAGATGGAACAGACCTCGACCAACACCTTCGCCGCGCTTATTCCGCCCGACCAGTTCTCCGACCAGGGTGTCGAGTATTACATCGCCACCTTCGACGAGCTGGGCAGCGGCCGCTGGGGTTATCTCGGCAACGCCGATAGCCCGAACGTGGTAGCGATCAGCGAGACCGGCTCCGTGAGCATCTTCATTAAACCGCTCAACGCCCGACAAAAAGGGGCGTCCTGGAGGCCCCTGGGCATGAAGGAGTGGATCAAGTCGGGCAAGACATTGCGCGGTCTAAAGCCTGGAGATCTAACGATACAATTCAAATCGATCAGTCAGAACATCTGGCGCAAGCCCGAGGACATGGTTGTAAAGGTCATTCCGGGACGAAAAATCGAATATATGGCCGAGTACGAGCGAAGAGACCAGGAACAATAGATGAATCTCGTTTTTTAGACAAGTTTCAAAGGGGCGATCTGCACTGCGGGTCGCCCTTTTTAGTACGTTGAGGGAGGGTAATCCATGAAACACTTTTCTTATCTTGCCGTGATCTGCTTGTGCGTCCTGATTTTCGCGCGGGCCGGGGCACCTGCCCAGACCGTTGTGGAGAAAGAATCAGAGGAACTGGATTTGCTGGCGCCCGTGCACGAGATCAGGGAGCACATCAAGGCCCGCCTGGCTCAGCCGGCGGAGCTGCTGGATCTCGACTTGATTATGGAGGGGGCCGACTTCTACGGAACTCAGCCGCGCCGCGTCAGGTGGGACAGCGACGGCAGCCGCCTGTGGTTCGAATGGAAAAGATGGGATGAGGAGGAAACGGGCACCTTCGAATACGTTATTGCCGACGGCAAACTCTGGCGCCTGAGCGAGAATGAAGCTGAGTCTGTGCCGCCTGCTTTTGCCGTATGGGACAAAGAACATCGGCGTGCGTTGTGGACTGTACGCAAGGATGTGATGCTTTACGATAGCCGTTCGAAAAACACCGCCCCGTTGCTTAGCGGCTTGGAGGCTCGCCCGCTGGGATTCGCAGAGGACGGCGCCGAGGTTTTCCTTATGATGAATAACAACCTCATGGCGATAAGCATCGGTGCCGAGGAGGGAGCACCGGTCATCCGGCAGCTCACCGATATCAGATCCGGGCGCCCAGAGGGAGATGAACCACCGACGGCAGCGCAGAAGTGGTTGAAAGAGCAACAACTTGAGCTGTTCGATCTTCTCAGGCGCCGTCACGACCGGCTCGAGCGGGAAAAGGAACGGGAAGAGAGTCTCTCTCCCAACTCCTTCTATCTCAGCGGCTGGCGGGTCGAAATGATCCTACCGTCCCCGAATCTGGCCTATGTGGCTGTATTGCAAAGGTCTAACGCCCAGAAAGCGCGCAGGACGGTGGTCCCTAATTACGTCACTGAAAGCGGATACACCGAGGACATTCCAGCCCGTACCAAGGTAGGCGACGACACCGGCAACCGCCGCCTTCATATAATCAGATTGAATGATGGTGCTGCCACCGAGGTGGATTTTGGTATAGAGGATCGCGAATTGATGGTTCTGAGCGGCGAGTGGAGCCCGATTGGGGAGCGTCTTCTCATTGGCGTGCGCGCCGCTGACAACAAGGACAGCTGGCTTTTCGCGATTGAGCCTTCAACACCGAGCGGCGTGGATGAGGAAGAAAAGGAAACTGGATCGCTTAAGCTGAATCTGACCGAGCTGACGCGGGACCACGACGACGCTTGGCTCGGCGGTATGAGATGGAGCAGCGGCGGTTGGTTGCCCGATGGCAACGGTGTGTGGTTTGTCTCCGAACGCAGCGGTAAAATGCACCTCTATACCGTTTCGGCTGAAGGCGGAGAGGCCCGTGCACTGACGCAGGGTGACTACATCGTTTCCGGCCCTCGAATTTCGCCCGATAAAAGCGCCTTTGTTTTCTCGGCAACAATTCCCGATCCATTCGAGTCGCAGACCTTCATCCTTCCTTTGGAGGGTGGCGAACCTCGACCGCTGACCGGCGGTATGGGCCGAGCCGACGCCAAACTCAGCCCCGAAGGAGAGCGGTTGGCGGTTGTCGCTTCCGGCCCGAACACACCATGGGAACTGTATATCAAGGAAACCGGAGATGCCGGTGTCGGTGTAAAAGTGACTGATTCCCCCAGCCCCGCGTTCAAGTCGTATGAATGGGTTGAACCCCCAATAGTCAAATTCAAAGCGCAGGACGGTGTAATAGTTCCCGCCAGGATTTATCTGCCGGAGCAGCCGCACCCCGATCGCCCGGCGGTGATCTTCGTCCACGGCGCCGGCTACATGCATAACGTCCACCGCTGGTGGTCGTCCTATGAGCACGAATACTGCTTTCACCACCTGCTGATGGAGCGTGGCTACACCGTGCTCGACATCGATTACCGCGGCTCCGCCGGCTACGGACGCGACTGGCGAACCGCCATCTACCGCCACATGGGCGGAAAGGACCTTAGCGACCAGGTCGACGGCGTACGCTACCTCGTTGAAAGCCATGGAGTCGATCCGGAACGGATCGGCCTTTATGGCGGTTCCTATGGCGGATTCATCACTCTCATGGCCCTGTTCACCGCCGGGGATCATTTCGCCGCGGGCGCGGCACTGCGGCCGGTGACCGACTGGGCGGCCTACAGCCACTGGTACACCGGAAACATCCTCAATCTGCCGGCCGACGATGACGAAGCGTATCGCCGTTCTTCGCCGATCTACTTCGCAGAGGGGCTTGACGATCCGCTGCTCATTTGCCACGGCGTTGTCGACACCAATGTCCACTTCCAGGGCGTTGTCCGCCTGGCACAGCGGTTGATCGAGCTACGTAAGGAGAACTGGGAGGTCGCGATCTTCCCGGTGGAGAACCACGGTTTCCGTGAGCCGTCCTCGTGGGTCGACGAGTACCGCCGCATACTCGAGCTCTTCGAGGAGAACCTGAAGGGGGCGAAGTAATCCCAATAATAGCTGGCTATTTCTTTATAACGATAGAGGAGGTGGTGTCGATTCTTACCTTGTCAGCCGTCTCGGAGATTCGAGACAGCGTACCGGCATTTTGAACAGCTATCGCAGCGATCTCGCCCAGCGCTTCCGCAGCCCCCAGGTTATTACTTGTGAATCGCCTGGAGGAGTTGACAAGCACCATCACTCCCAGTTTTCTGAAGATAAATCGGAGCGGTACGCAAATCAGGGATTTGACATCCTTGCCGAAATTCGAGCCTCGCTCATCCCGCGCCGTGTCTTCTATCAGTTCTGCCTTACCGCTTTCCAGGACGCCTGCGGCAAGCCCGGATCGCTCGATCATTTTACCAATAAGCTCATCCCGATCCCCTGAGGATGCAGTGACGACAGGCGCTTTATCGTCTTCCCCTGCGAGCAGGATATAACCGCGATCAGCGTCCATCAGGCTGAGCGTCTGCTTCAGAACCACCTCGCAGGTGGAGTTGATATCGAGGCGGTCCATCAAATTATCACCGCCTCTCTGCTGCAGGTTCGTAAGACCCTTATCGAGAGTCCTGATTCGCTGACTCATCGATTCGAGGATCTTCAGAACTATCGTAGGGTCCCTGCTGATTGTCGTGAGCAGTTTTGCTTTATCGATGCGGAGCACTCGAGTTTCCCCTTGCGCTATCACCGATGCCGATCGCGGCTTGCGGTCGAACAACGCCATCTCGCCGAAAATATCACCCTCTTTTAACTGCGCCAGAGTTGTTTCGCCGGCCGGCGATAGCGTCACCACTCTCGCCTCGCCGGATTGGATGGAATACATCTCATCGCCAACGCTGCCCTCGGCGATAATCACATCGCCGTCAGCGAAGATTTTTCCAAGCTCACCCCTTCCCATCACTCCCCATGCCTGATCAAGAAATTAGTATCCGCTCGAGCTCAAACAATAGATTACGGTGCATTCTGAAACTGAAAGCTCGAGGAAATATCCGTTTGAATCGCTCGTTGCCGGTGAACATGTCCCACAGGATCGAACTCAGGATCCTGGGCTCTTTGGGATCGCACTGCTCCTTCTCGACTACGCCGAGCATTCCCTTCGTCATCAAGGGTATTCTCTTGAACATCTCAGTAACCGTGTAGAGAAATCTGCCATACCAGTTGTCGATAATCAGGCTCTTGTATGCCGGCATGAAGTGCTTCTTCCAGTCCGAGGCGCTGACGCCGTGAAGGACCGCGGTGTTGGCTGACTCTTTGCCCAGGTAATACGCGGCGCCGAGACCGTCCTTGAGCAGGCGTGTCGAGCTGGAATCGCCGCAGGCGACGATCCGGTTGCAGAAAGGACGAGCTGGAGCGCCTACGTTCATTTTCGGCAGGCACCTGCAACTGATTTCGTAATCGGCTCCCGAAAACACCTTTTTAACTGCGGGATGTTCGAGGAATGAGGTTATGGTTCCCGCTGTGATCTCTTTCCCGAGGATGCACACTGTCACGTAGGTTTTCTTAGGTATGATCGCGGCGAATTTCAACCGGTTTATCGGAAGAAGGAAAAGGTGTACGGCGCTGCCGAAGCGCTCCCTGATGATCTCTTTGTCGAATGTGAGCTCGGCGATCGCGGTTGTCTGCAACTTGGGTTTCTTATATCCGAAACCCAAGCCTTCAAACAGTTTCCATGAAGCACTGTTAGCCCCGAAGGCGCCTACGACAAGGTCCGCCTCCTGCAACTTTTCGTTCCGGGAGAAGATGATGGGCTTCTCGCCATTACGGGAAATCTCGTCGACGCGCACCGGCATCGCCTTCGCGCCGCCTTTGACTGCGAGGGAGAGGAGAAAGCCGTCGAAGCTTTCCATTCCCTCGCCGATGATTCCCTTCGGCCCGCCGCCGCGACAGACAGTGGCTATGGATTTATCGAGGTTAGGGGTCTCTATGCTCACACTGCCGTGAGCGGTGTGCAGGCGGTAAGAATTGATACCCCGCTGCACAACCGTGTCCGGCAAGTTGATACCCTCAACCGCCAGCATCTGCACGAGGATTTCAGAGATGATTCCGCCGCAGTGGTTGCATCCGGCGGGACCCAACCTCCTGAAGTCCTTGGGCTCGTAAATGGTTATGTTCAGTTTTTTTCCGAGAAAGCGCGCCAGATTCAATGCGTGAATGGAGAAGAACGATCCCGACGGTCCGCCCCCGATTACAGCGATTTCCGCTCCATCATCCAGAACCATGGTGTCGCCACCTCCGGCACAGTCGTGATCAAGTCATTATACAAAAATTATTTTAGGAATTTTTACTTTATAAGCCGGTTCTACCAACGCAATCTCTTTAATTAAAATGCACCAGTAAGCGCTGTCCGAATAATATCTGGAGAACACCCCAGGGCGTCGATGGCAGCCAAAAAGTAAAGCAGTTACTGCACGATTACGGCTCCCCAAGTCGGTTCGATAGCAATCCTAATCAAAAGGGCGGCGTATCGGCCGCCCGTGTGAATTATGTATGCGCGTCGGATCCTGTATGGTCAGCCTTATTTGTCTTCCTCGTCGTTGTCCTGGTCAAATTTCTCGAAAACCTTTGCCGCGCCGAGCAGGAACTTCAGCGTGTTGAGCTGTCGTTCGCCGAAGGTTATCACGGTCTTCACCACGGTGCCCTCGACGGTTGTTTCCTGGCTCTCCAGCAGGTTGTTGGCGAAGCCCATCGCGCGGTTGACCACACGAGATGCAAGCTGCTTCTGCTCCTCGGTGAGCTTTTGCCCCTCCTCGCTCTCGTCAAGGTTATGGACTTGCTTCCGGGCTTCTTGCATCCCCGATTTAATCCCCTGCTGAGCCTGTTTCATCTGTCCGGCGACCTTCTCCGCCTCCTGCTTGGCAAGATCCTCGTCGCCGAAGATTTTCATCTGAATGGCCTTGAGCACGTCGGTCAGCTCGAAGGTCGCGATCTCGTACTGAACGTCGGTGTTCAGCTTTTCCTCCAGTTCGCGCACCTTCTCATCCATATCAGGATTCTGACTCCAGAGGTCGATCTGCTCCCTGATCTGTACACGGTTGGGCCTGATGCGCCAGGTCTGGCCGAGATCCTGTATGAAAGGCATGAGGTCCATGTAGTCGGAATCGTCGAGTATGCTTAGTTCGGCTCCGTAGCCGGCCTTGATCATCTTCTCAAGCTGTTCTAACTCCTCGGCGACCAATAGCTCGTTCGTTCCCGTGGCGTAGGCGAAGTAATCGGTTTGCGATTCCTCCGCGCCGCGAGCAACAATCTTATAAACCGGACGCTTGTTGAAACGCAGGCCGGCTCGCGCGAGCCAGCCGTCCTTCACCGCTTCTTTAACCACTCCGGGCGTGTCTTCGAACGTGAAAACCCAAAGTTTGCCGCCCGCGTTCTCGGTGGTACGAACCACGGGCTTACCCTGAGCGTTTGTGGTGTCCTGGCTCAGCATGTCGTCGTGCGAACGACTCCTACTCTTACCCTCCTCGACAACCGTCTCGCGGATCTTGAGATTCATCAGCTGGGCAAAGGTCATTTTCTCGACGATTTTGTTGGCCAGCTCCGGCAGCGGTGTGGAATCCAATGATTCCATCACTCCCAGGTCACCGAACAACTCCTTGAAGATACCGAAATTCTCGTTGTCTTTTATCTTGCTGTAATCGATGTGAGCCAGGGTTCTGTACGAACCCTCCGGAAACCAGGAGAACACCTCGCCGGCTGTCGCCCTCTCCTGGGCCGTGCACGTTGTTGCGAGAGCAAAAATCAGGAAAACACAAGCCGAAAAATTTAACCGTGCCATTGCCATATCCTCCACAAAACGATGTTCCGACACCAAGCAGTGCAACATACAATCCTAGCCGAACGGCTTTCCATTTGGCATGGAATATCAGTGTCGGATTAGTTTCTCCTCACATATTACTAGACGGTATTTATAGCAAAAAAGTTGGCTATTATCCGTCGTTGCCCGGGTATTCACTTCCGGATTCTGCCGAGCATGGTGTCCGTGAGATAGCGAAGCGCGCCAAGCTCTCTCTTGCCGATAGTAATAATGGTTCTGACTACGTTGCCTTCGACGGTGGTTTTCATCGATTCCGTCACTCCCGACAGTCGGTCGGCTACGCGATTGATCAGCTTTCTGTGCTGTTCGCTCTTTTCGCTACCCGAAAGTGCCTTCATTTTGTCCAGTTCGCCGAGGAAATCCCAACGTTCCTTCTCCAACTCCGCCTTTATCTCAAAAGCGTCCGCTTTCGCCGATTCATCGCTTCCGTATATCCTGATCGTGGTTTCGGTAATAGAGTTTTCAGCAAAAGCGTTGCTGGTGATCTCGAATATCGGTCCGCTCTCGATACGCGCTTCCCGTTCCTTGATGCCCTCCTCCGAACTCCCTGATTTGGTCAGTTGCTCTTGCATTGCCCGATCATGCAGCGTTTTTGGCGCGATTGACCAGCTTTGTCCGAGCTCACCGATTACCGGTAGTAACAGCGCGTAGTCGGGGCTATCAAGGATTCCGAGGTCCGCGCCGTGACCCACCTTGATCATCCTCATTAGCGTTAACAACTCGTTTGCGATGAGAAGTTCGTTCGTGGTAGTGGCATATGCGTAGAAGCATCTGTTTTGATCATCCTGAGCGGCGCTCAATTTGAACACGGGGCGGCGTATCATCCTCAGTCCGGGCCGGATCAGCCATCCCGCCTTGAGACCTTGCCTGACGATGGCTACGGTGTCATCGAAGCCGAGCACCCAAAGCATGGTTCCCGCGTCCACCGAGTCGCGGACAGCTGGCCTGCCGGAGCCGTCGACGGTGAGCTGTTCGTCCTTTTCACCGAGCAGAGTGAGCTGCGCGTTCTCGTCTAATTTGTCGACAGGCGTGAGCTTGTCCCTGTAATTGACCAGGTGACCGAAGGCGATTCTCGTCAACTGTTGCTTGGCCTCGTCGGGCAGCGGGTTCCAAGAACTTGTCAAATACTTACCCGTGTCCGAATACATACTGGAATAATGATGGTAGGAGTCGCTTGTGCTCAGTCTGCCCAAGTCGGCGAAAGCCAGAGTTTTATAAGTACCCTTGGGAAACCATCGAAAAACGTCATCGATTGCCGGTTGTTCCTGCGCGGCGCAGATTGCTTGTACAAGTGAGATCAGAAGGACGGCGAAGCAGGCCTTCCGCACCATTTCCAGGAACCCCCGTTCCGGCATCCTTCATTAGTTCTATGCGCTACTTGATTTGCCCGAGTGCCAAGCTCGGCTTAGTAATAAACGGATGCCGTTTGCTTTCTCTATTAACTTAGACGTAGTTAACTCGAAAAAGTTGGCTGGTTTGAAAATAGAATTAGCGCGAACTGAAGGTATCACCTCGCCGGATCCGGAAGCGACCGCCGCTATTTCTTCTCTTCCTTTTGCTTCACCATAATGATCATTTGGCCTTTGCCAGCCCCATCCTTCTTCGCCTGGTCGATCATCTTCTGCATTGCATCGTTGGAGGCTTTTGCGCTCTCCAGCAGCTTGCGGTCGTAAACGACAGTAGTGACGATCATGTTGTCCACCTGCTCGGTCTTGCGGGCCGCATCGAGGCTATGCTCGTGCTGCTCCACCTCGTCGGGAATATGACCGATAGTCAGCCTTCGCTGCATACCCTTGTTCATCATCTCGCGCGCGGTCTCCTCGTCCGCGTAGACCTCGAGTCGGCGTTCGACGATCTGCTCGCCGACATCGACAGTCTCGACATGAAGGCTGGCTCCGTGACCGAAATTCTCCTCCAGACCTGCTATCTTCTCTTCCTCTTCGCCGTCCTTGCGCATCTGCTCGATCATCGACCTGTTCATCGCCCTCGAGCAGAAAGCCTGCCACTTTTGACCCAGCTCCGGTACCAGCCCGATGAGGTCGAGGTAGTCCTCGCTGTCGAGCATGTTCATCTCCGCCCCGGTGCCGGCAGCGACCATCAGCGCGAGGTTGCGCAGTCTGGTGGCGGTCAGCAGCTCTCCCTCGACCGTGGCGTAGGCGTAAATTCCCTTGTCACCCGATTCGTCGCGGCTGCGGAAGCGGTAGATCGGGCGCTCGTTAATCCGCCTGCCGGAGTCGGCGATCTCCCCTTTTTTAAGCGCCTCCTCGATGCGCGTGTCGAGGATGTCGTAACGGTAGACGCAGAGCCGGTCGCCGACGTTGGACATGAAGGTGATAGTCGTACCTTCCGGGATTTTAAGCGGCTCGCTTTCCCGAGCCTCCTCTTCTACCTCAACAGCCGCCTCGGCTTCTTTCTTGGCGTCCGCGTCATTCAATTCAAATTCCTTGAGAGTAGCCGCGTTCAGTTCGTGCTGTTTGAGGCGTAGCAATTGCGCTTCGGTCCTCGCCTCAATCCCCTCCTGCAGCGTCGGCGGCAGGGCGGTCTCCTCGGCGAACGGGTCGGGGCGGTCCAGATATTCCTTGAAGAGCTGCCAGGACTTGCCTTGCTGCAACAACATGTCGTCTCGGTGCTCGATGTGGCTGTAAAAGCCATATGGGAACCACCTGAGAATCTCATCCGCCCGAGGCCTCTCCTGCGCAGATGAGACGGTGCCAAAGGAGATCACTAGAACCAAGGCAAGACAAACAATCCATGCATTCTTCATCACAAACCCCTCTCTCAAGCTGACAACACCAAAGACGGCTCGGACTTCTTTTTGTTGACAGGATTAAATTGGGTGACTTGCGACTAATCCCGTTATCAGGAAGCGGTTGCCGTCGAAACACCATCGCAGGGCGCGCGGTTCGCCGAGCGCTTCGGCGGCGCCGTCGGCGAGGATGGTTAGAGCCTCGGCCTGAGCTGCTGTCAGTGGGGAACCGGTTTTATCTGTCTTTTCCTTCTGGATGGCGATCTCTTGCTCACTCGGCAGGCGCGGTTCGACGCGGATCACCCAGGAGTCGTTGTCCTGAGCGTCGGCGGGAACGACGACTCCTCGCATCGGTGTCGCCTCGGCAGCGGACACAAGCACAGCTGCTCCCCAGGGTGCGTCAGAACCAGGCTCTATGCCGACTCGCATGCGGAAAACAATCTGCCTCTTGCCCCAAATCGCCGCCCAGCACTCGACTACGGCGTCGATCGCCGCCTCATAGGGCAGGAAGCTCGCGCTCCAGCCGAGCCCGGCGATCGCCGCGGCGTCGTAACTGGCCACAACCGGGGAGAGAATTACGTCGACCATCTGCGTCCCCATGCCGGAGGTGGCTTCCGAGATCTCAGCGCGTAATGCGCCGCCAATACCACGCCCGAGTATCTCTGAAGTTGCCTCGGCTGCGAATGCCACAATGCTAGGACCATCGTTTCCTGATCCCCATATGGCGCGAAGGCGTTCTTCAAGTCCCAATCCATCAACCATGTCAGAGTAAGCGTTTGCCGAGACCACAAATGTGTCGGGAACAGGGATGCCCGCAACGCGTAGTAATGTCACGTCGCGTCCGATTAGTCCGGCAATGCCGACATCATCCTCGCCAATTGTTTCCAAAGGCAGCACGAATTCGCTCATCACTCCACCTTATTCTCTTCTGATACCGAGGCGGCCGTCACGGGACCCGCCTCACGCAAACTGTGCACTGCCCAGCCGATCGGTCCCAGCGACGCAGCGATCAGGCCCCAGATGCCGAAGAGTGTGTTAGCCCCAATGGCTGCCGCAATAAATCCGGTCACCCCTATACTCAGCGCCGTCACTCCCTTTACCGTCATGTTGATCAGCGCAAATGCGCGGCCCTGGTACTCCTTCGGCACCATTTCCTGCACCATCGTCGTGCGCGTCACTAGTATCGCCGGAATCGAGAGGCCGTGCGCGAACATGGCCAGGAAAACAAGCTCCGGTTCCCGCAGAAACATCAGCGGAACGTGCGTGATACCGTCGAAGAAAATGCCGATCAGAAGCACGCGCCCGCGGTTCAGCCGCAGGTGTAGATGGTGGATGAATATATTGCCAACGATGAATCCCCCTGCCAAAAACGCGATCGTAAGCGCAAAAATCTGGGCGACCTCGAGCTGGATACCGAAAACGGCATGCGGACCGCCGATCACCTCCCGCACCAGAATCGGCATGCCGATAATCGCCGGGCCCATGATGAACCAGTTGTCGACAGCGGTAATCGTCAGCAACCAGCGGAAGATGTTATCGCGCGCGGCATAGCGCAACCCCGCCTTCACCTCGTCGTAGAGCTTTTTCCTGGGGCGGTCCGCCTCCAACCTGCGTGGTGTTTTCGTAATCGCCACCAGCAGCAATAGCGAAATCACGAATGTCGCTGCGTCAACGGTGAACAGGTGCGCGATGCCTACCCAAGGCAGTAGCAGGCCAGCGACTGCCGGGCCCGTGATCATCGCAATCGGCAACGCGCTCTGCACCAGAGCATTGGCCTTGGTGAGATGTGCCTTGGGGGTCAGCTCGCCGACAAGCACATCGCGCGCTGGCAGGAATATGCTGCTGAAGCTTTCGACGGAGAATGCCAGGACGGCGATCAGCAGCGCGGTCAGGTGCCTGCTGAAAAAAAGCAGCGGGAAAAGCAGCGCAAGCAGGCAGCGCGCAGCGTCAGCTAAAATCATTGTACGGCGCCGGTCCCAGCGGTCGACCAGTGAGCCGCCTGCCAGCCCAACGACGATCATCGGCAGGTAGAGGCTCATCGCCACCAGCCCGGCGGTGCCGCTGTCGCCGGTGATCTCAAGGGCCAACCAGATGACCGAGAGATAAAAAATGCTGTCGCCGAAGAGGCTGATCAGTTGCGAAAGCCATAACAGCACCACGTTGCGGTTGCCCCAGATCGAAGGGAATTGCGTGGCAATCAGAATGTGGCTGTCGCTCGACATTTTCTCTCCCTCAAGGGCGCAACTTTAGCAATGCCGCGCACCGCTTACAATAGACTCCTGCGCTGAACTGTTGGTTGCTGTGAGGCGCCGCTCCGTTTAGATTGTCGCTGAGAGGTTTGTAGATGGACACAAAAATTGCAGTTATTGCGCGAGTCGGCGCGCACCGCATCTTTGCCGGCGCTGGACTCGACGAGAGCTCGATGCTGGTGCCCAAGACACCCTTCGGATCGTCGAATCCCATCCACCTGTTCGAGCACGAGAGCGTGCAATTCGCGGTGTTGTCGCGCCATGGCGAGGAGGGCTACGCTGTCAGCGCGCCCTTCGTCAACGACCGCGCCAACCTTTGGGCCCTTAAAAATCTCGGCATCGAAAAGATAATCTCGTGGTCCGCACCCGGCTCTATCGATCCGATTTTTTCCCCCGGTGACCTGATTGTGCCCGGCGACATGCTCGACTGGGGCCAAGGAGCGCGGCGCGAGCTGGCGACCTTTTTCGACGGCCGCGGCGAGGGCGTGATCCGCTCGAATCCTGCTTTCTGTCCTGAGCTGAGGTCGGCTTTCCTTGAGGTTTTGCGAGCGACGAAGTTCAGTGTGCATGACGGTGGTGTCTACGCAGCCACTGCCGGACCGCGGATGGAAACGGCTGCGGAGATCCGGGCGTTGGCGGGCATGGGAGCTTCACTGGTGGGGATGACTCTTTCGCCGGAGCTCTGGCTGGCTCGCGAGCTGGAGCTCTGCTACGCGGCGATTTGCTACAGCGTGAATTACGCCGAGGGCGTCGCCGCCAGGCCGTTCCGCGCAGGGATTCTCTTCGAGGGCCTGGCGATTGAGGAGGAGATGGCGCGGGTGAGCGACGTCGAGGCCGCTTTCGCCGATATCGTTCTTTCGCTGCTTCCCGCGGTGGCTGCAACATCCAGGGAATGCCCATGCCCGAACCTGCTCGAACGCTACTACCGTCGTGGTGATCTCACAACCGACTGGTGGCGCGTCCTATGAACGGTTCGAGTAAAATCATCCATCGCGCACGCTGGGTTATTCCGATCGACAAACCTTCGCTTGAGGATGGCGCAGTTGCGGTTTCGGCAGGCCGCATTGTCGATGTCGGGCGGTTTGCGGATGTGAAATCCGCCTGTATCGGATTCTCTGTGAAGGACTACGGCGACGCTGTCTTCCTGCCGGGGCTGGTCAATGCCCACACCCACCTCGACAACTCCGCGGTGGCGGGCGCGACACCGCGCGGCAGCGGTGATTTCGTTGTCTGGGCCGAAGCCTTCCTGAGCGCAAAGGACTCCATTTCCGTCGAAAAAAAGAGGGAGGCTATCAACGCTGCATGCACCAATCTCGTTGACTACGGCACAATCGCAGTCGGCGACATCTGCCCCACGCTGCTTTCGCCGCCATATCTGGTTGAATTGCCGGTTTGGGGATCGATCTTTATCGAGATGACCGGCGTCGGCCGGGAGCGGGGCAAGACAGCGCTGGCAGAATCTAAGGAGAAACTCTCTTTTGCTCTTGTCAATTTTATCAACAAGCGACTGAGTTTCTCGCTCGCGCCGCATGCGCCATACTCGACGGACCCCTCACTGATCGAGAGGATTATTACCGAGAACTCCTCGGCGGGGCGACTGACATCCTTTCATCTGGCTGAATCACCACAGGAAGAAGCGATCCTTATGGGAGAGCACGATGGATTCGGGGGTGCAATGAGGAAATGGGATTTCATGGAAGAGGGCTTCCAGCCGCCACGGATGCGTCCGGTCGCATATCTGGAGAGCCTTGGCGGACTGGCAATCGGCCGGAAGATGATAGCCGTCCACTGCGTCCAACTTAATGACAGCGAAATCGAGAGATTAGCGCGCTCCGGCTGCTCGATCTGCCTCTGCCCGCGCAGCAATGACTACATCGGCTTCGGCCAGCCGCGAATAGCCGACATGCTCGCCGCCGGCATAGAGCCTTGCTTGGGCACCGACGGCCTCGGCAGCGTCGACACGCTCAGCGTCTTTGATGAGATGGCATTCATCCGACAACGGCATCCCGCGATCCAGCCCGAAACGCTGCTGCGAATGGCGATGATTAACGGTGCGAGGGCATTGCGCCTTGATGCAGAACTGGGTAGCCTCTCGCCGGGGAAAATCGCCCGCTTCCTCGTATATCGGGAAGAGTTAGGAGGCGAGCCGCACGAGGCTCTGACTTCGGGTATCGATGGCGCCGGACTGGAGTGGATAGATGGCGATTGATGCGAACGCGGTGAAAACGGTCGGCCGCTATGGGAAATTCGTGCGCTTCTCCCACTCGGTCTTCGCGTTGCCGTTCGCGCTCTCGGGGCTTGCGCTGGCCACGCTCGAGACACCGTTCCGCTGGGAGGTGCTGTTCTGGGTCGCGGTGGCAATGGTTGCAGCGCGCAGTGCGGCAATGGGCTTCAACCGCATCGTGGATCGCCACTACGACAGCCGCAATCCGCGAACAGTCGCGCGCGAGCTGCCTTCCGGAGCGATCACAATTGCCGGCGCTTGGGCCTTCGTCCTGTTCAGCAGCGCCGTTTTTTTCGCTTCCGCGTGGATGCTCAATCCGCTCTGCGGTTGGCTCAGCCCGGTTGCGCTGGCGATTCTCCTCTTCTATTCGGTCACCAAACGTTTCACTTGGACCAGCCAGTTCTGGCTCGGCCTCAGCCTAGGTATCTCGCCTATCGGCGCCTGGATGGCGCTGACAGGCGGCTTCGACGCGCGCATTCTTCTAATGTCGGCGGCCGTGCTGTTGTGGGTGGCTGGTTTCGACATCTTCTACTCTTGCCTCGACTTTGAGTTCGACCGCGGGGAGAAGCTGCATTCTGTGCCCCAGCGCTGGGGGATCGCCGGCGGCGTCCGGATCGCGCGCTTCATGCACATGGTTACAGCAGTGCTGCTGATCGCCACCTTTTGGCTCTACCCCCTCGGACCCGGTTACCTGATCGGCGTTGTTGTGATGGTAGCCATACTTGCGGTCGAGGATTTAATGGTTCGGCCGCACGATCTCAGCAAAGTAATGACAGCCTTCAATCTCAACGGCCCCGTGTCTGTTATCTATTTCTTAGCGGTTCTCGCAGGACTACTCTGGCGCTAGATAACCCGCCAACAAGAGCTTTTCACCCTTTCGAAGCGAACTTTCAATAGTAATAACATTACTAATCAGCGATTTTTCTTGCCCGTTCGCCTCTTTTGGATGAAAATCGTTTTACTAAACTAGAGGGGGTTCTGGTGTCAAACAAGCTTGGAAGTTCGTCTATTCTTCTGCTCCTTGTGGTTTTCCTGACGGTTCCCGCTTTTGCCTCGGATGGGGAAACGTTCGATCTCGACGTCGGGATCAAGACCGTGGTTTTCTTCTACAACGATGTGGAGGGAGTGAGGCTGTCGGTGGACCACGGCTGGTCGCTCGGTGGTGAGCTGATCATGTGGTTCCCTGCGGGTTTCGGTATCGGCGCGGAGATTGAGTATTACACGATGAGCGAGGACTTCTCGCTTATGCCCGGAATCGACGTCTCCGCCGACTACTCACAGATGCCTATCTGCATCAACGGCTACTATCGCTTCAACCGCGGCGGCAGCGGCCTCGTGCCCTTCGTCGGGGGCGGAATTGCTTTCGTCAGGACCGAGGTCGCAACCTCCACCAACGCCTTTGGCATGACGATCGACCTTAGCTTGTCGGATACCTTCACCGGCTGGACGGCTTTCGCCGGGCTGGAAGTGGGGCACTTCTACGTTGAAGCGCAGTGGCTGCAGGTCGGCTCCGATCTCGGAATCGATCCCGGCATGCTCGGGGACAACGACCACAGCGAGGCCAGCGGTCTCAGCTTCTGGGTCGGCGCCAGATTCTGAATTCGAGCAGGCGTCGGAGACACAAATATTGTGACCGCTCGCGGAGCGGTTCCAGAAATCGTTTCTCCCGTCTTTGATTATTTCCAAACGAACTCGATGTCGACCGGTATGTCGTTCATCTCCGAGAGCTTGTACTTAAGCTCCATTGGCAGCTTACCGTATTTCGTCACCACCTCTTCGGCACGCGCGAAGTCGCCCGTCATCTGGGTCATAAGCAGTTCGGTCAACAAGCTCTCAACGCCTGCCGCGAACTTCTCCGGATCGATGACATAGCGCCCTTCCTCATCGAAAACGATGCCTTCATTCTCGATCAACCAGTTGACCTGGATGGCGTTGGCGACGCCGTGGGCCGAGGCCGCACCGAAGCGCACTGAGCGGAAGATGCCGCCGAGGAAGGTAGCGTAGACAGAAGGAAGCTTGTCCTCGGCGATGATACCGCGCTCCATCAACACGCCGTAGGAGTAGAGACCGCCGATGTCGGCCTTGCACTCCTCGAGCGGTGTCGAGAGGTTCCTCAGAGCAACGTCTGCCTTGGTGCCGGTTGAGTTTCCCTCTGCATCGAGCACGAAGTCATTGCCGAAGCTGTGAGCGATTTCGTGCAGCAGGATGTTGCTGAAGAAGATGTCGCCGTCTACCAGCTCATAATCCGCCGGTGTCAGAAGGCGTTTGGAGATCGGCAGCAGGGTATTTTCGAACTTGGCCTGGATCGCGTTGCGCAGCATGATCTTGCGCGAACCCTTCTGTTCACGCACCCGCTCGTCGTTGGGCAGCGAGATGGCAACCGTCTTGATCCCCGCATCGCCGTCGCCACCGCCGTAAACCAGGGTAAACACGCCGACCGACGAGCCCAGGAGGATCTCGTTCCGCTTGAATTGTTCCTCAACAGGTAACGCTTTCTGCATCGCGTCCATTGCGTTGATGTATGAATCGAGGGCGCGGCTGGCCTCCTCGTCTTTGACCAGCACGAACGATTCGTAGGCTGCCTTGAGGTTCATCAAGCGATCCTCGTAGGGCTCGATCGCGCCGATAACGATATCCAGCATGTTGCCCTCGAGGTCCATCCAAGCCATGTCGCTGGCGAGGTAATCGTCGGTAACCAGCGCTTCAGCCCGGATATTCAGGTAGTTCTTCAGAGTCTCGTTTTCAACCAGTTCCGCCGCTTCGCGCAGCAACCCTGCGGCCTTCTGCAGATCCTCGGTATATACCTTGTGATAAGGAATCGCCACCAGCTTGTCATATTCGCGGCGAACCAGCGTCAGCAGGCTGTAAAGCGCATCCTTCTCCTCGGGGAAATCGGCAATATATTCCTCAAGTTCCGCGACGGTCAGATCCTCCGGCCAGAATGTCGCGCCCGCCGGCTTGGCACCGGTGCCGATGAAAGGCTCGTCATTTGCCTGGCGGTCGAAGCGGCCCTTGTTGATTTTCAGGAAGTGCAGCAGTTTTTGATCGAGCTCGCTGTCGCTCGCCGCCAGCTTTTCGCGCAATTCCAGCCCATCGGCGCTGGCCTGTTTCCAGAACAGTTCATCCATGATTTTCGCCGCCTCGATCAGCTTCGCCAATGCGGCCTTCTGGCTATCATCGAGGCCGGGCACATCGCTGCTCACTTCGACCTGAGCGTACTTGGTTAGGCGGGTGTCGATGTCGGCCATCGCCTCATCCTCTTTCTCCGGCGCGGTGCAAGCGAACATTGCCGCCGCGAGTATTATCATCAGCATCACTGCAAACGAGCGCATTGGAATACCTCCGTCGATTAAAGTGCGGACAATCAGCTTATCCCAGCCCGAAAATTCGCGCAAGAACACCAGAAACGCCACTATTTGTCTCCCAAGCTGCTCAGGATTTGTCTGCAGGTGGGTTTTGGTCTTTGATTTTTGTATGCCGATTCATTTCCTCGACGAATCCCGCGCCGAGTATGCCGGCCGGCAGGGCGAACAGCCCGATGCCGAGGATGGCCATCGCAGAGGCGATCAGCTTGCCGAGCACAGTGATCGGATATATGTCGCCGTAGCCGACGGTGGTGAGCGTGATGACTCCCCACCACATGGCGGCGGGGATGTTGGGGAAGACCTCCGGCTGAGCCTCGTTCTCGGCATAGAATATCAGGCAGGAGGCAAGGATCAATAGCACGAAAATGGCGAAGACGGTAATCGCCAACTCGCCACGCTTGCTGTGTAATACATTGCCGAGTGTCTGTAACGAGCGTGAGTAGCGTCCCAGCTTGAGGATGCGCAACATGCGGAACAGGCGCAGGATGCGCACGAAGCGCAGGTCGGCGCCGATGATCATCGGAAGGTAGAAAGGCAGCACCGCCACCAGGTCGACAATCGCCAGCGGAGTGAGCGCGAAGAGGAAACGCCCCAGGAATGGGCGGGCGTAGCGCGGATCGACCGTGCAAACCCAAAGGCGAAGGAGGTACTCGATCGAAAAGATAATGACCGAGAACAGCTCGAAGCTGTCGAAGAACGGCTGCCAGGCGAGGTAAATCTCGTGAACCGATTCGATGATTACCGCGATAATGTTTAGGACTATAAGCGTGTAGATAAACGTCCTGAACCAGGCGCTGTTAAGCTGTGCGAAAATCCTGCTCTTGCTGGCGCTCACCGCTTGTCTTCCTTGAAATGAATGTTATTCGAACAGTTACGAGTCAAATTATCCGCATGTGGAATAACTGTCAATGGCGGAGGGCGGTAGGCCGCCGCAAGCTTTTCGGGCAGAGCATTAAGCTGGCGCTTGTGAAGTTGGTCCCGCGGTGAGTGAAGAGACAACCGGCGTCGACGTTGTGCTTCGTCGGCGCCGGTTGCCAAGGTCTTTGTTGGGACTGACATGTCGCGGCAAGGGGTCAGCGGTTACAAGCCCTAGCACTTGGTGCAACCCTAACGCCCCTCTTACATCTCGTTGGATGCTTCTTCCTGATTAAAGTTAAATTCCGACTCGATTAATCTTGAGACACTAAACCGCCGCGAGTGAATCCATTAATATATCCATGTTGGAAATAACCATTGTGGAGATGTTCAGGTAAATCCAAGCAGCCGCGGATAACATGACCCGAGAGCAGCGATACAGCTTACCTTGCCGGTCTTCCATGTCATGCCGGCGCTCGCAGGTCTCGTCGAGGACCTTTCGCCTGACGAAATCCAGAAACGTGCGCGGGAGTTCTTTTCTAATCCCGATAACAAGTGTTGAAGCGAAAAGGAAGTGAACATGCCTGAAAAGCGCAAGAAACTCAGTTACAGCCTCCATCCCGGCTTTGAGATGCAGGCGAAGATGATGGCCAATATGAAGGAGAAGACCGGGCGTACGCTGGCAGAGTGGGAGAAGTTGATAAAGAAAGCCGGGTTCACGGATTCCAAAGAGGCTGCGCTATGGATAAAGCAAGACCACGGCGTCGGCACCAACTTTGCCAAGGTGATCGCGATTGCCGCCTTCGGCGAGCTTGAGGAATACGACCCCGAGGCACTGGTCGAGGCTCAATACGAGGGTCCGAAGGCGAAGCTGCGGACGATTTAAGACCGCTTGCTCGAGCTGGGCTTCAGCCTTGGTGGGGACGTCAAGGCCTGCCCGGCGAAAACCATCGTGCCGCTCTATCGCAATCATGTCTTCGCTCAGATCAGGCCGACAACGCAAACACGCGTCGATCTGGGCCTTGCGCTTGGTGATTCGAAAACCACCGGCCGGTTGATTGACACCGGCGGCCTGCAGAAGGGAGACCGCATCACCCACCGCATACCGATTGCATCGATCGAAGAGATTGATAAGGAAGTTATCGACTGGTTGGAAAAAGCCCACGCTCTCGACGCCGGAAAGAAAGCGCCGGGACGTTGCTGAGAAGAGAGCCCGGCTAAGTCTTCGGAATAAGGCAGATGAAGCGCAGCAACTCGTCGCCGGTGTTGCGGAACTGGTGGAGGTCGTCCGGCGCGACGTAGGCTACGACGCCCGGCTTGAGTTCGAAAGAATTACCCTCGGGATCCAGTAGTTCCCCCTGTCCGTCCAGCACGAAGACCTCGTGCTCGTAGGGGTGATGGTGGTGTGGCGTGTTGCCGCCCGGCTCCACCTCGATCACGCGCAGGTAGAAATTCGGCATCTCGTCAGCTGGACCAAGCACCCAGCGTATGTTTGCGCCCTTCGCGCCGTCCATATTGGCGTCTTCGTTTGCGACTTCGGTGTAGTGCTTTACCTTCATCTCTTTATCCTCTTCGTCACAGGCTTCATTCTTCCGCACTGGCGGTGAAGATGTACATCAGCGGCAGCCAGAGAGTCCGGCCGAAGGGCGGGCGCTTGCCGTCGACCAGCACGACCGCGTCGTCGCGTTGCCCGAGGAGTTCGTTCAACCGTTTCAGCTCGACGGCCTCGGCTGCGCCGTAGCGCGCTGCCAACCAAAGGCGACCGCCGATTTCCTCGATTCTATGCTCCGCTACCGTTCCAACGGCGCTTTCCGCCTCCTCGAAGCCCTCCAGTTGCGGGAAAATGACAGTGATGCTATGCCCCTCACGCGGCGGAAAGTCGGCAATCGTCGCCGGGTCAAAAACCTCCTGTGGTTCGGGTTCCGGCGCAGATTCTGCGGGTTTTTCCTTCGCTTCAGCCTCCGCCGAATCCACACCTGCAGGCGTCTCCTCGAGTAGCTCCTCCTCAGGCTCTTCCTGCTCTTCGATACCGAAGAGAACCTTTTTCATCTTCGGGTCCATCGAGGCCAGCTCTTCCTCGGTGATTTCGTAAGGAATCGGCTCGAGTTCGTCGAGGAATGTCCTTTGCGAAGCCGGCTTGGTGTGCTTTATTCGGTCAACTGCCACGATACTGAGGCCTCCATTTTTTGACGTGACAGCTATTGTACGCCCGGTTCTCCCTCAGTCAAGCGAGGCCGCGTGAACTTAGCGGACGTCGTAACGCAGAAAAGCCACAAAAGCTACTGACAGAAAGAAGATAGAAAACAGCACTAGGTAAGCAAAGTCCTGTAAAATTGCGTCTAGAGACTCATTGAACGATTCCTCGGTTCCTCCGCTCAAATCAGGGAAGCCGTGCGACAGATCAATCGCTTCCGGGGGAGAGTACCCGAATTCGACGAGACGTGGATCCTTCTTGACTGTCTCGGTGTGCAGTTGCAGCAATTCGGGCACAAAGTCCTCCACCCTGTCCCTGAACACTGCATCGGAGGAATAAACGCCGCTGCCGCCCAAGCGGTTGGCAGCCATCGTTAGCGCTCCCGCGGGCGATGTAAGGCGCGTCAAGCTGATAGCTATCTGGTTCTGCTGCTCCTGATCCAGCCTGCGATCGCGATCGATATTGCCGCCCAACTCCCGCAGTTTCCTGGCGTAACCGTCGAAGAGGCTCTTGAGATTGTTGTTGAGTGCTGTCGTTGCTGTTTCCTGCCAGGCTTCGAACTCACGCAGCTTCCGTTCGAAATCGGCCTGCGCCTCCGGGGTGCTTACCAGCGGCTTCCTCGGCGTTCGGTTTCGCAGCTCCGTGTAAAAATCACTGTATATCTTAGTCATTCCGGTGCTCAACTCGAGACCCAGCGGTGCGGCGAGGCTGGCGTATTCGCGGCGAACTTCAGCAATCTCGGAGACGGGCCGTACGGCCTGCGCCGCCATTACGGACAACCTTGGCAGAATCGCGATGAACAGCACCCAAAGCATCAGCAACGCCAGGAACGAAACCGCCGGCCTGCGGGTCAGCGCGGAGATCGTCATCCCCAGGCTGTAGAAGGCCAGAAGGTAGAGCACGAATCCCAGCACGATCAGCGATGTCCGTGCCCAATCCTCAGGGGAGAACTCAATGCCGGGAATGAATTGAAGGATGAGCAGCCCGACCAGCAGCGGAATCAAAAAAGGAAAAATAAGCAGCAGGAAATTCCCCAGCAGCTTGCCGATGATGAAGCTGCTACGTTTTACCGGATTGGCTAGAGACTGCCGGAGAGTTCCGCTTTCCTTCTCGCCGCTGACGGCGTCGAAGGTAAAAAGAATGGCAAAGAGACTGAGGATTATTTTAACGATGAAGCTCAAATCGAGAAGGCCGAAGACGGCCAGGACCGGCGTGGAATTGTACTTGCTGACATCGAAACGCGGCGGCGTGTAGACATTCGCATTGCCCCGCCGGGCCGAATCGCCTTCCACTCCCGAAACCAGGATGCTGGTGACCGCGGGCCAGCGATAGAGATCGACGCCCTTAAGCATAAAATCTTCCTGGTAGTTGGCGATGCTACGGAGGCGATCCTTTTCGGCTGCGGACTGTATAGTGGCCTCTTCACGCAGGCTGAGGTAGTTGATTACCCCCGCCGTCAAGGAAGCAAGGATCAGCACGGCACAGACGATATAGGTTATCAACACTTTCGGCGAGCCGATGTTACTTAGAAGTTCTTTTCCGGCGACGAGACCGATCATTCTTATACCCCCTCAGCGAGCGTCATAGCGGATGAAGGCGATAAACGCGGCTGTAAAGAAAACAAGCGCAAGCAGAATCAGGATCCCGAAATCCCACATCGAGCGCCCCACAACCTGGCCGAGCCGCTCCTCCTGGAAGGTGAACCTGATGTTTTGCTGCTCGACGTCCAGGCTCTTGTTGCGGAAAAGCTTGTCCCATATCTCCCACGGATTCTCCGACCGCGTTGACTCAAGCTTGCTCCAGACGTAATCCCGGAAAGAATTCTGAAAACGGCGAAGCTGGCTGAGGTACTCGTAATGACGCGCCCAGCCGGTGCCGGCCAGGTTCTGCACTGCGAAGCTCATCGCCGAGGTGGGAGAGAGCGTTCGGGCAAGAGACTCAGCCAGACCAATCTGGTCGGCCTGCTGGCGCTCGAATCGCCGGTTGTGCGTGCTCATGATCCCATCCCTGAAGGCGGATTCCTCCCTCATCATATCGCCGTACAGCTGAGGCACCTTGTTCTCCTGTATCGCCTTGCCCCACAAGGATTCATCGTTATATTTCTTCATCTTCTCTGTCCGCTGTTCGGCAATTTCCTTGAACGCCTTTGTTTGCAGCACGGTGTAGGGCTCGTACGGCCGCAAGCGCTCCGCGGCAGTCAGGCTCAAGCCGGGCACTATCACCACGAAGATGATCCAGATCATCAGCAGCACCACAAAGCTTGTCGATGAGCGTTGGCTCAGGGCGCTGACAAATAGACCGACGGCGAAGAAGACGAGCAGGTAGAGAAGGTAAGCCACGAATATCAGCAGCATTCTCAGCCAGGCGTCCGCGTCCAGTTCAGCGAGAATTCCGGGATAGAAACCGAGCATGAATGCCATGCCGATCAGCAGCGGCAACAGGAACGCCACGAAGACCACAGCGAAGCCGCCGGTTATCTTGCCCAGGATCACTAGATGTCGTGGTACGGAATTGGCCAGTGTAAGCTTGAGCGTGCCCCGCTCCTTCTCGCCGCTGATGGCATCGAAGGTCATCAGGATGACGAACAGGCTGAGAATGATTTTGACTACGAAGGTCAGGTCGACCTCGCCAAAGATCGCGAGTATCGGCGCAACCAGGTTGCGGCTCTCGTCCAGGCTGGTGTCGACATTGGTGTTGACCTGCGCCAGCCTGCCGAGGCTGTTGTCGATCCCGTTGTCCACAATGCTCAGCACGTGCGGCTTCTTCTGCTCAAGAATTCCCATCCCTCCGGCGGAGAGCCAGTTACTCTGGCGGGAGAGCATCTGTTGATTGAGCAGCAGCTGGGTTTCGGCATCGCCGGTCTTCTCGATGTAATCTTGGCTTCCCAAAATCAGCCCGGTGATCACCAATGCGGTGATCACGACAAAGGCGACCACAAACTTCAGGGAGCCGAGATGTTCGTGTATTTCCTTGGAAACGATGTTAAAAATCATCCGGTTTCCTCCCGATACTCAACGGCGTGAATCAAATCTTCTCTCGATGTGACCCAATACTATGAGAAAGGTGCAGCGATATCCATAAGTCTATGACTTCCGCCGGAGCCTTTTGGTTGTCTTGCCGGATGAGAAGGACCATGGAGAGGACTATCTCACGCTGTTAGCCGTGGGGAGGGGTATTACTTCGTAGATCGCCTGGACTTGGCGGTCCGCTTGCGTGTTTTCTTTCCGCCGCTTTTCTTTTTCTTCTCCGGTTCGCCCCCGCCCTTCTCGGCGCAGAGTTCGCCCTTGGCCTTCTCCCAGGCTATCGTGCCGTCCTTCTTGACAGGCACGGTGTAGCGGCATTTCGGGAAGCGGCTGCAGCCGAGGAAGAAACCGTAGCGGCCGCGGCGAAGCACCAGAGGGGTGCCGCAGGCGTCGCTGACCTGGTCGCCGATCTTCTCGGCCATCTCCCCCAGGTCCTGCTGTTTCTTCTCGGCGTCGGAGTCGGGCAGAGGTTTGGCGTTCTTGCATTCCGGATATCGGCTGCAGGAGAGGAACTTGCCGTAGCGGCCCCAACGCATCACCATCTCGGCGCCGCACTGGTCGCACTTGATATTAGTCGGTGTGACCTCGCGGCGCAGATTGCGCATTTTTTCTTCGGCGTCAGCAAGGTCGACCGAGAATCGTTTATTGAAACGCGTCAGCGCCTCAACCCAGTTTTCGCCGCCGTCCTCGATTTTATCGAGCACGCCTTCCAGGCGGGCGGTGTAATCATAATCCAGGATGTCGTTAAAGTTATCGACTAGCAGCTCGGTGACGACCTCGCCTAGGTCGGTGGGCTTGAGGCGCCTCTCCACGCGGGCGACATAATCCCGCGCCTGGATCGTGGAGATAATGGCGGCGTAAGTGCTCGGTCGGCCGATACCTCGTTCCTCGAGTTCGCGCACCAGGCTTGCCTCGCTGAATCGCGATGGCGGCTGAGTGAAGTTCTGGGTGGTTGTTAGCTCGAGTAGTTTGAGATCTTCTCCCTCGCTGAGCGCGGGGAGCAGCTTTTCCTCTTCGTCGTCGGGGCGCCCGGTGACTACCAGCCAGCCGTCGAACAGCAGGCGGTTTCCATTGGCGCGTAGCGAATAGCGCCCCGCAGAGATGTCGATAGTTGTCGCCTCGAACGCAGCTGCCTGCATTTGGCTGGCGACGAAACGGTTCCAGATCAGGCGGTAGAGCCTCAGCAGGGCGGGATCGAGCTTTCCTTCCAGGCTCTCCGGCGTGCGCTCGATGCGAGTCGGTCTGATCGCCTCATGCGCTTCCTGTGCCGCCTTTACTTTCTTCGGCTTGGGCGGCGAAGCCGGCAGGTAGTCGGGCCCGAAGCGCTCCGTAATGAATCCTCGTGCCGCCTGTTGCGCTCCTGCGGCGACGCGGGTGGAGTCGGTACGCATGTAAGTGATCAACCCCATGGAGCCCTGCTCGCCGATATTAACGCCCTCGTAAAGTCTCTGCGCCAGCGACATCGTGCGCTTGACGGAGAATTTCAAGCGGCGAAATGCCTCCTGCTGCAACGTGCTTGTGATGTACGGCTGCGGCGGATTGCGCTTGCGGGGTTTGATCGTGATGCTCGATATTTTATGGGGTGAGGCTTTCAGTTCCTCGACCGCCTCGGTGGCCTCCTGCTCGTTGTGAAGCTCCAGTTTCTCGCCGTCGCGCTTGGAGACGGACGCGATAAACGAAGGCTCGTTGCGGCCCAGCAGCTCGGTGGTGATCTTCCAGAACTCTTCGCTGACGAACGCGCGTATTTCTTTCTCCCGATCGACGATCAGCCGCAGTGCAACGCTCTGCACCCGGCCGGCGCTGAGGCCGGTCTTCACTCGCCGCCAGAGCAGCGGGCTGATCTGGTAACCGACAAGCCTGTCGAGGATGCGCCGCGCCTGCTGCGCTTCTACCTTCTTCGTGTCGATGGCGCTCGGATGCTTGAATGCGTTCTTGACCGCGGGCGTGGTGATTTCGTTGAAGACAACGCGATAAAAAGGAACCGATTTGCCATCGAGTAGTTTCTCCAGGTGGAAGCAAATGCTTTCGCCCTCGCGGTCGGGGTCGGCGGCAAGGTAAACCGCTTCGGCGTCCTTTACCGACTTTTTCAGCTCGCTGACAATCTTTTTCTTGTCCTTCAGAACCTCGTAAGTCGGTTCGAAGTCATTCTCGATGTCCACGCTCAGCTTGTTCTTCGGCAGGTCGCGGACGTGGCCCATCGAGGCCTTGACCTCGTAATCCTTGCCGAGAATTCGGTTGATTGTTCGCGCCTTGGCCGGCGACTCAACGATTACTAGCTTTTTTCCCATAGGTCTGTCAGTAAATCCTTACGTATTCGGCGCCCGGCAATTGCCGCACCAGCGATTTCATCTCCAGGCTCAGAAGGGTTAACGATAGTTCGGCCGTAGCCATTCCGGCGCGGCGCGCGATTATATCAATGTGCTGCGGCGTGTCAACGCTCAGCAGCTCGTAAACTTGCGCCTCAGGCTCATTCAGCTCTGGCGGCGGCCCCAGTTCCTGAGGCGGATTCAATGTTGTTTGAACCTCGGCCGGCAGCTCATCGATGATGTCGTCTACACGCTGCACCAGTTTGGCTCCCTTCTTGATCATGTAGTTGGTGGCAATACTCATCCTTCCCGATATCGGCCCCGGAACGGCGAGCAGCTCTCGGTTCTGATCCAGGGCGAAGCGTGCGGTGATCAGCGCGCCGCTGCGCTCCGCCGCCTCTACGACAACCGTTGCGTGGCAGATCCCGCTGATTATTCGGTTACGCTGCGGGAAGGTTCCCTTACTCGGCGGTGTGTCGAAGGGGAATTCGCTGACCACCGCGCCGTTTTCTGCTATTGCCTCGACCAGCTTTTCGCTACGGGGAGGGTAGATGTTGCCCAATCCACTACCGATGACAGCAAGAGTCCTGCCGCCCGCTTCCAGAGCTCCCTGATGGGCCTTTTGATCGATTCCACGTGCCATGCCGCTAACGACAACCACACCTCGCGCCGCAAGGTCGCCAGCTAGGCGTTGGGCCACTTGCTCGCCGTAGGCCGTCGACTGGCGGCTGCCTACCATCGCCACTGCAGGCTTCTTGGTTATGTCGAGTTTTCCCCTGAAATACAGGACCGGCGGCGGATCGGGTATCTTTCTTAAGAGGGGCGGGTAGTCTTCGGACTCAAAGGAGGCGAGGCTGATTTCACTTTTCTCCAACATTTCGGCTTCTCTCTGCGCGGCATTCCTGCCGGCACGCGCCGCAATGCCGCCCGCAGCACTGCTCCCGATTTCACCTAACTCGAGCAGGCCGGCTTCGAAAACTCGTTCGATGCCGCCGAATCTTTCGAGCAGAGAGGGAATATATCTGGGAGCAAACTCAGGCGTATGCACTAGCTCGAGCCATAGCAGATCTTTGTCGCTGAAAGCCATTTCACCGAAACCTAATCTTCTTGGACGGCGAATGTCAATGATTAGTCGCTTTGCACCTGCCTTGCGATTGGTTACAATGGCCTCCCATTCTGGAGGTGGAGATGGCAGTCAAGAAAGCGGTTATACCTGTTGCCGGTTTGGGCACCAGGTTCCTGCCAGCGACGAAAGCAGTGCCCAAAGAGATGCTGCCCATAGTAGACACACCGGCGATACAGATCATCCTTGAGGAGGCCGATGCGGCAGGAATCGAGACGGTTATTTTCATCACTGCGCGTGGTAAGGGTGCCATAGAGGATCATTTTGACAAGTACATGAAACTCGAGGCGTTGCTCGAGGAGCGCGGCAGAACCAGTGAGCTGAAGGCGGTGCGCCACGTCAACGAACTGGCCAAGATCGCTTACGTCCGCCAACCTGAGGCACTGGGTGTGGGCCACGCTATCCTGCAAGCGCGCGAGCTGATCGGCAACGAGCCCTTTGCCGTGTTCTTCGGCGACGACCTGGTCCGCAGCAACGTTCCCTGCATCAGGCAGCTCATCGATGTCTACAACGAGAAGAAGGCTTCCGTGATAGCCTTGGAGCCCGTCCCGCTGGAGGATGTTCATAAGTACGGCATTATTCGCGGCAAAAGGGATGGCGACCGGCTCTACAAGCTCGAAGAGATGGTCGAGAAGCCGCTGCGCGAGGACGCGCCCTCAAACCTTGCTATCATCGGGCGTTATGTTCTCACCCCCGAGATTTTCGAAGAGCTGGAAAGGACCCCACCCGGCATCGGCGGGGAGATACAGCTCACCGACGCCATGCGCTCGCTGCTCAACAAGCAGGAGTTCTTCGGGTTGGTGTTCGAGGGCAAACGTTTCGACACCGGCAACAGGCTCGGTTTCCTCAAAGCCACCGTGGAGTACGCGCTCGAGCGCGAGGATGTCGGGCAAGACTTCCGCAAATTCCTGAAGGAAATCATCTGTAAGGAGTAGCTCTCCAAGCAACGGAATCGACAAGCGCCGCCTTAATCCTTTTCTACTTAATTGTAGAATTAAAAAAGGCCGGCTGTGACACCGGCCGTTCTTTTCGCTGCGCCGCGTCAGAAGCGGTAGCTGACGCCGAACATGGCCGAGAGACCACCCAGGTCGAGAGGATCGAAACCTAGGAAATCCTCGCTCAGGTCGCCTTCGACTTTCGAGTAACGGACTTCTCCGAAGACATCCCAGTCGAAGCCAATCGGCACGACCACACCGCCGGCCACGTGCAGGCCGAACGCGGCATCTTCAGTAATGAAGTCGCCGTCGATGATTGACATGTCGGAGAAATCGATGAACTCGCCGTATTCTTCATAGCGGTAAGCGTACACGCCGGCACCTACGCCGACCCACGGAACGAACGAGGTCCCGCGGCCGCCGCCGTAACCGGGAGCGCCGTTACCCAGCGGAGTGAACTTGACGGTCGCTGTTATCGGCACTAGATCCAATGTGATGTCCTGGTATATTTCGTTGCCGTCCATGTCGGTGTAGTCGACGTAGTTGGAGCTATTGGTCTTTTTGTAGTAATCGACTGCCACGCCGACAGTAATCATCCGGGTGGCGAACCAGTTGAATTCCATACCGACCATGTAGCTGTTGAAGTCGGCCTTCTCAATTGTAAGATCGAAAAAGTTGGTATCCCAGAGGTCGCTGTCCGCGGACGGCCAGAATCCGCCTATCCTGAAGCTGACTGAGCCTATTTTCAGGGGGGCGTAATCATCCTCCTGGGCGGCAGCCGCAAACGGCAGCAGCACCAGCACCGCGACGCTCAATACAAAGACTTTCTTCATAACTTACCTCCATCGGTAGCGTGCCGACATTTTCCGAGCAAGCTTCATGCCAGTGCCGGATTGGCTCTAACCGCCGGTTTTCCGGGAATACCGTGTCCTCGCGGGTCAGCAGCCTGTCCCAATCCGAGGACACGCCTGGCGGATCAGCTGAGGATGCTGTGCAGAAAGCGGGAGAGCTGCTCTTCCGTGACTCCCTCCACCGCGAGCAATTGAATCCCATAGCGTACGCTGCTGCCGCCATAATCCCCTTCGGAGACACGGACTACTTTGCCCATTGCCGTAACTCTGCCGTCGTAGAATGGGTACTCGATCGAAAGCTTGACACTCGCATCCAGAGGGATCTTTTTGTCGGTTTCGATCAGCAGCCCTCCTGCGCTGACATTGACGGTGGTCATCGGCACTGGTTCAGCACCCTCGCTTTGCAGCAGCCAGATACGGGTCTTGTATCCGTAACGGTGATAATTACGATTTTCTTTGACGTCGCCACTCATGCGCATCTCTCTCTCAGGACCAAATTAGCTAAAAGGCTCGTACAGATCCGGCTTTCTCAGTGAAGCGCGCCGACCATCACAGGGGCTGCGGCAAGCGCCTCCAGAGCTGCTTCTCTTATTTCGGAAGAAATTGCTCCAACTAAAAATTCGACACGATCCGCATGTTGCATAACCGCGACATTGTTTTCCCCATGAATCGGGATAAGCACTTCAGCCAGGCTCTCGGCGAATTCCGATGCGTCCGCCTCGCTGTCCCAGACCGAGGCGCCCAAGATGACCAGGTTATCTTCCTGATCAATAAATGCTCTGAAATGAATGCCGTCCCATCCGGCGGCGGTCACGTCGGCGTTTTCCTTGGTCGGCTCATGAAGCTGGCATAAAACCTTGATATCGAATTCTCCGAGAACGTTGCTGTGGAACGGCTCCCAGTTGAGGGGGAGAGCAGCATCGATACCCGAAAGATCTATCGCGGTGGGCCTGTCGCCCTCGGCATACTTGGCATAGTGGAGTATCTGTTCCGACGATTCGGGCATGTTATCGAAGATGGCGCTCGGCTTGGCTTCGGGATTTGCCTTGATGTAGGCCTGGATGAAGCTTGCGCCCTCGGCGTAGGGGCTTATCAGTGTCTCCTGGAGGTATTGGGGTGAGGCGGCGAACACCTTCATCATCGGATTGCCGGCCGCCGAGCCCATCGACATACGCATCATCCCGCCGATATCGGGCAGGCTTTTCAGCTGCATGCCCTGCCCCGCGACAAACATCGTCACCGACGCCATTCCCTCCATCACGGAGGTGCGGGCATAGCCGAGGTCCGTGTTGCCCTTGGCCTCCTCTTGCAGCGCGAGCAGATCGACGACCCTGTCCTGGAGGGCGTGAGTCAGCTCATGGGCGACAAGCACTCGTTCGATGATGGGAATCTTGAGTTCTTCGGGGAGGTCGATGATCGAGTAGTACGCCTTTGTTCGCGGATCATAGAAAGCTCCGGCCTGCTCGTGCAGCAGGTCGATCAATCCTGTTCTCAGATCGAAGCCCTCCGGCAGCAGCCCCAGGGCGGCAAAGACGCGGCTCTGGCGTTCCAGCTCGTCGCCGGGGTATTCCTCCTCCATCAGCTTGACGACAAAATCGCGGACCTCCGCCCTGGTTGTAATCACGATCTTCACCGGCTCGCCGAAATTGATGCCGGTTACCTCAACCACCTTGGGAAGGATTTCCTCGGCCATTTTGTTCACGCGTTCGAGCTCCGCGGCCCGCTCGTCCTTGGTGATATCCGTTGCTGCTGCTAGCAGCGTTGCGAGCAGGGCAACGACCACCAACGCCGTTGCTGTCTTTTTCAGTAGTTCCATAATCTTCTCCGTGCGTCAGGTAAGACTACTCCAGTATTCGCATTTCCATTTCCAGAGTGACGCCGGAATAATCGTAGACTCGGCGTCTGATTTCTTCAACCAGTGCGAGCACGTCCCTCGCACTTCCGCCACCATTATTGACGATAAAGTTGGCGTGCAGTTCCGAAACCTGCATCCCGCCATGCTTCAATCCTTTGCAGCCGGCAGCCTCGATCAGTCTGCCGGAGTAGTCGCCGGGAGGGTTGCGAAACACTGAGCCGCAGTTTGGCATGTTGAGGGGCTGCGTCTGACGGCGTTTCTGCAGGTGGTTGTTCATCTCTATTAAAATTCTGCTCTCGTCACCGCGCTCCAGCTCGAAGGTTACCTCCAGCACCACGCCGCCGTTTTCCTGCAGCGACGAGGAGCGGTATCCCAGCGCAAGATCCTCCCGCGAATGCTGCTCGATGCCTCCGTCGCGCCGCAACACTACCGCCGAAGACAGAACGTCCTTGACTTCGCCTTCCTTGACTCCCGCGTTCATGAACACCGCGCCGCCCACCGTTCCCGGGATGCCGCAAGCCCATTCCAGGCCGCTCAAAGCTTCTTCGGCGGCCGCGCGCGACGCGCTCCACATCGTCGCGCCAGCCTGGGCTTTCAACTGTGTGCCCTCAATGGTGATTTCCGAGAAACGCAGCCACGGCTTGATTATCAGCCCGCGCAGGCCCTCGTCGGGGACAAGCACATTCGTGCCGCTGCCAAGAATACGCCAGGGCATTTTCCTGCTGTCGGCGAAGTTTACAGCCTCAAGGAAGTCTTCGACCGCCGCGGGCAACAGCAGCAATTCGGCGGGGCCGCCGATGCCGAAACTCGTTAGCGGAGCGAGCGGTTCATCTCGCAGGAGCATGGCTTTCGGGCTGAGCGGAAAGGGCGGGTTGGAGGATTGTGAGCGCGCTTTCAAGGCTCAGCTCCTGCCGAAACGCCGCCGCAGTTCATCCTCGCCGAAGGTCAACACGATCGGCCGACCGTGAGGGCAGCGCATCGGCATCTGACAGCGGAACAGTTCGTCGATCAGCCAGCGGATCTTCTCGCTGTTGAGATTTGTATTTACCTTAATTGCGTCCTGGCATGAGGCCGAGATCACCAACTCCTTTCGCAGCTTTTCCGGCGGCAGCTTGCCGGTTTTCTCGAGGTCAGCGGCCATGCCGGTCAGAATGTCCTCAGCCGAATCCGGTTCGATAGCCGCGGGCAGGCTTCTTATCGCAACCGTCCCCGGTCCGAAAGGCTCAACCTCGAAACCGAGAGCCGCGAGATCCTCCGCGTGACCCTCCACCATTCGGGCCTGCGCCGGAGGCAAGTCGACTGCGATCGGATGCAACAACCTTTGGCTCGGCGGCTTGCCGCTCTCCAGCCCGTGTTGGAGCTTTTCATATAAAATCCGCTCATGAGCGGCGTGCTGGTCGATGATCAACAGCCCTTCGCTGAAGCGGGCGACGATGTAACTGTTCCTGATCTGGCCCAGGGGGACGACGTCGGCGGCATCGATCTCTCCGCCGCGGAAACGCTGCGGCGCTTCGACATCAGGTATTCCTGCCGCCTCTTCTCCATATCTGGGCGATTTTGTCTGCGCGCGGAAGTCTTCAGGTATAGATGATCGAGAGTGAGCGTTACTTTGTGCTTGCCTGGGAAAATCGCTGAATTCGATTTTCCTCCCCCTCTGTTCCCTGCGCCGCTTGAGGGCCTCGTCGAGGCTCTCGAGCGTTCCGGGGGGATGGCGGCTTAGGCTCACGCGTTCGGTTCGGGGGCTTTTCTCCCTGGCCAATGAATCGAGCGGCTTGAAGCGTGAGAGTGCCCTGCGCACCGCGCTGCTCACCATGTCGTGGATAATCGACGAGTTTCGAAATCGGATTTCCGTTTTCGAAGGGTGCACATTGACGTCGACCTCGCGGGTGGGCAAGTCGATGAACAGAAAGGCCACGGGCGCCCGCTGCTTCGGGAGGAGGTCTTCATAGGCGGAGCGCACGGCATGGATCAACACCTTGTCGCGCACAGCGCGGCGGTTGACGAAGAAGTGCAGCATTGCGGTGTCGGCACGGTGCAACGCAGGCTCACCGGCGAAGCCAACGATTTCGATTTCCCCCTCGCTCATCTCAAACGGAACCAGGCGTTCGAGCAGGCTGTCGCCGAGAACCTGGATGATGCGGTCCCTCAGCGAATCGGATGGAGGGGCGTCGATCTGCACAGCGGCATTGTGCCTGAGGCTGATCTGGACCTCCGGGAAAGCGAGGGCGTAGTGGGAGACTACTCCTTGGCAGTGACCCCACTCGGTGGGCGTGGTCCGCAGGAATTTACGCCTGGCAGGGACATTGTAAAAGAGCGAGCGGACCTCGATCGATGTGCCGGGCGCCATGGCGCACGGCCGGACATCCTTGATCACGCCACCCTCGACCCGTACCTCCCGGCCTTCGGGAGAATCGGAGCGACACGAGCGCAGAGTCAGGCGGCTGACGGCCGCAATCGAGGGGAGCGCCTCGCCGCGGAAGCCCAGGCTGGCAACCTCCTCCAGGTCTCCGAAATCCCTGATCTTGCTGGTTGCATGTCGCTCGAGAGCCATCAGGACGTCGTCGCCGTCCATCCCCTCGCCGTCGTCCACCACTCTGATCAGCCGCTTTCCTCCGGCTTCCAGATCGATACGAAGCTCGCGCGCACCAGCGTCGAGCGAGTTCTCGAGCAACTCCTTGAGCGCAGACGCGGGCCTCTCGACCACCTCGCCGGCGGCGATTTTGTTTATCAATCGATCATTCAGAACGCGTATTCTCGCCATCGGCGCTATCATATCACGAAGCCCTGTCCATAGGCCTCACCAGCGCCTTGTTTGTGTGGGGGAAGAAGTGGAGGGCAAACACGGTAGTAAAGATTACGTATTGTGTTATAAATGCTGCAAAATCGCAGTTTTCGGCGGAGGTTGAAATGGAGCTGGGTCCGAACAAATTCGATATCGTGAGCGACGGCGTGCTGTGGCTCGACGGCGGGGCGATGTGCGGTGTCGTCCCCAGGCCGTTGTGGAGTAAGGTCGTAAAACCCGACGAGATGAACCGCATACCGCTGGCGACAAACTGCCTGCTGGCTCGGGGCCCAGCCGGTACGATCCTGGTCGAGACCGGCGTCGGCCGCGATTTCAATGAGAAACAGCATAAAATCTTCAATTTCGATTTCAACAGTGGCCTTCTGGAAGGTCTCTCCAGCCTAGGTGTCGCTCCGGAAGACGTCGACATGGTGATCCAGACCCACCTACACTTCGATCACTGCGGCAACCTCGCTCAGAAATCCGCATCGGGCAATTACGCACCCACCTTCCCGCGCGCTGAGGTGGTGATCCAGCAGGGAGATTGGGAGTCGGCGCTCGCTCCCGACGTGCGCACGAAGCCGAGTTACTATCCGCAGGAGTTCTACAAGTCGATTGAAAAAGAAGGGCAGTTACGCCTGATAGAAGGCGAAGCGGAGGTTGCGCCAGGCGTGCGCGTTATGCTGCGTAGCGGCCACACCGTCAGCCACCAGATAGTCGAATTCGGCGACGGTGAAAACCGGCTGGTTTATCTCGGCGACTTCATCCCGATGCACTACCACCTGCGGCTGCCGTATATCATGGCTTTCGACCTCTTTCCGTTGACCACGCTAGAGCACAAGCTGGAGTTCTTGCCTCAGGCCGCAAGTCAGAAGCTCAAAGTTGTTTTCGAGCACGACGTCACTATGGGTTTTGCTACTCTCCGCGAAAAGGACAGTCAGGTGGTGGCCGAGCCTTTATCGGTCAAGTGATTGTAATCACCGAGCGAATTCCCGCCTATCGCTACAATTTATAATGAAAAAGCATCAATCCGTGCGGGGGGGACTTGCCGGTATTCCGCGGGCGTACCTTACTAGTCATCTTAGAAGCGACCTCATCTTGATTCCGGACGCAGCGGCGGGGCTAATCCCCTGAATGGCTCAGATCCGGGCCGGAGGGAGATTCTATGGACAAGAACAAGCAATCAGATGACATGCGCCGGGTGATAAAGGATATTCTCGGTTCCAGCGACCGCCGCCCGGATGTGGATGTCCCCGACGACTACATGCCCGCAGAAAGCGTCCCCCTCAAGCCTCGCCTGGATGTCGAGCAGCATAAAATCCCAAAGCCCGCAGTCGCCGCCGCCGAAAGCGGTGCGGATGTGGAGATGCCTGTCGGCTATAACGTAGCCGGAATCGGCTCCTCAGCTTCGCCTCCAAAGAAAAAGGGGGGCAAGATGAAAGGCATGCTGCTGGTCGCGGCCGCGGTCATCATCGTTGGAGTTCTCGCCGCCTTCCTGGTTGTCACCAATGACAACATCCTCGGGGTCTCCCTCTTTGGTGCCGAAGACACCGCATTGCCCGCTGGCTCCACCGCAGTGGCTGCAGCATCGCAGTCAGGCGGCAATTTCAGCGGAGGTAATGTTTCAGCACAGGCCATCGAGGAAGAGCGGGCCAAGAATGTCGACCTGCAAGAGGATATCAATGAGCTGACTGCCGAAATAGAGCGGCTGAAAGCTGACGGATCGGACTCAAACCAGGAATCGAGCCTCAGGGTGAACCAACTCGAACGGGACAACGAGCAACTCAAGGAGAGGATAGCCGCATTTAACCGCGACCTGGCAGCCAGTCAGAGCGAGCTGAACGTTTTGCGCAGCGCCGCAGATGAGAGCCAAGGGACCTCGGAGAAACTCCAAGCGCTCGACAAGGAGTACCGAAACGTCCTCGCCAGCCTGCAACAAGCCCAGGAAGCGGGACGCGGCAAGGATGGAACGATCTCGGAACTTCAGGGGGAAAACAGTGCGTTGCGTAAGCGCCTGACCGCTGCCGAGCAGAAACTTAGTGTGCAAGAGTCCCGCACAGGCGAGGCGTCGGTGAAGACGGCAAGTGTGAACACCCCGGTGGAAAAGGAGCCCGTCCCAATTCGCACCATCAAGCCGAAATACCCTGAGACAGCTAAAAGGCGCCGAGTCGAGGGCGCTGTGAAGGTGAGAGTGCTGATCTCGGAGAGTGGGAAGGTGCTGCGATCAAAGATCCTTTCCAGCCCGGACCCGATGGGCGCTCTCGATCGGGCGGCACTTGAGGCCGTGCGGGATTGGAAGTTCCAGCCTGGGACGCGCGACGGCAAAGCGTCGCAGATGTATTACATCGTATCGTTGGTCTTCAAGCTGTAGCAGCCAAACACGCTGGATATGGCGGAAGAATTAATTTATTAAATAGTCCTGCATCCGGACAAGGCGGTCGCTCAGCCTCTCAATAGCTAAGACCGACTGTATACCCAGGTGTTCTTCCTTCCGATGTGATTTCAACTGCAGATGAGATGTATCGTGGCCCATGAGATCCCTGGAGAGTGAGAATAATCACTGCGTTTCCACATCCCGAGCGCGTAAACTATCCCGCGTACAAAAGCGTCAATCCCTATAGGGGGCCATATATCCGGAACCCTCGCGCGTTGACTCATGTCTATCAAAGGGGATAGACTTTGCGCGTTTCCGGATGCGGCGACGGCATCGATCCCTCACTCGGCCCCGCTACCGGGCCGCAGGGAGACATCATGGACCAGCGTAAACCTTCCAGCGATAAGCGGCGGGCAATCGAGGGTATCCTCGGATCGAAACAGCGACGCGGGGATGTCGAGCTTCCCGACGATTACCGCTCCACAGGCCTCGGTTCCACAGCGGACCCGCCCGCCCCTCAAAGTGGAAAAAAGCTCAATAGTGCACTCATGATCGCGACAGTGATCATCCTCATCGGCCTGTTTGCGGCTTTCCTGATCGTGGCCAAGGACAGCATCTTCGGTGTCTTCGGCATCGGCTCTGATGACACCTTCGTAAGTGCCGGAGTGGGTGCCGGAGCCGGGCCTGTGCGTGAGAGCGGCGATTTCATTGAGCGGGAAAACTACGAACGCCTTGAGGGGTATAACCGGGAGCTCGAAACTACTCTCGAGGAGGAGCGCGCGACCAGCGCGAAGCTGCGCGAGGACGTAGACAAGCTTACGGCTGAAATCGAACGACTGCGAACCGCTCAGGCGGAAGCAGGCCCTGCGGAAGATCAGCTACAGCAAATCTCGGATCTCGAGGCCCGCCTGAAATCGGCGCAGGATACGGTCTCCAAGCTGGAAAGCAATTATGAAACGGTCAAAGCGCAAATGCGGCGCCAGGACACCGCTGACCAGCTTAGAATCAAACGACTCGAGCAGGACAACGAGCAGCTCGAGGGAAAGATCGACGAGCTTCAGCGTGATGTCGCTGCCAGCCGGAGCGAGCTCAATGTGCTGCGCAGCACCGCCGACGAGAGCCAGAGCTCATCGGAACAGCTCGAGCAGGTTAACGGTGAGTACCGACGCGTGCTGACCCGCTTACGCGAGGCTCACGCCGCCGGACGCAAAAAAGATGAGCGCATCGAGGAATTGCTTGAGGAGAACGGAGTGCTGCGTCAACGTGTGTCATCGATGGAAGAGCAAACGGCAGCAACCGAGCGCGATGACAGCCGTGTCGCTTCGGCTGAGCCAGTCGCCACCGACTCCAACGGTATCAGCAAGCCGGTACCCTTGCGCACCGTCAGGCCCGAATACCCGCGCTCGGCCGTTATGCGAAAGGTGTCCGGCACAGTAAAAGTGAGGATTCTTGTGTCTGAAAGCGGTCGGGTGCTCAAGGCGGAGGTGATTTCCAGCCCAGATCCGATGGGCGCCCTCGACAGGGCTGCACTCACCGCCGTGAGAGCATGGACATTCGATCCGGCTCGCCGCAACGGGCGACCGATACAGATGTATTACATCGTTCCGCTGATATTTAAACTCTAGGATTGGTCTTTCTGCACGCCGCTGAAGACCTCGATGTAACGGGCCGGCATTCGCGTCGAGCGGCCGGTTTCCTTGTCGACGATCACGTGTACTGTCTCGCCTTTCGCCAGCAGCTCTCCGCTGCCCTTTCTGAAGATCTCGTAGCCGAAGCGGCAGACGCGGCTCCGGACTTCCGGCATGGTGGTGCGGATGATTAATTCGTCGTCGTAGCGGGCAGGGCTACGGTAGCGCACCGTCGCCTCGGCAACCACCATCACGAATCCCTCTTCCTCGATACGGGTGTAGGGATAGCCCAACTCGCGGCAGTATTCGGAGCGCCCCATCTCGAACCAGATGAGGTAGTTTGCGTAGTAGGCAACTCCCATCTGGTCGCTCTCGGCGTAGCGGACGCGGAACGGCAGGTCGACGGCGCGCGGCCCGGCCATTCTATATCCCTTCACCAGGCGTCTGGGAGAGCATGCCCTCGCGGTAGCCGCGGCTGGGGATCGCGTCGTCGAGCACTGCGCCGGTGAGGATTGCCCCGGAGTCCTCGGCCTCGCGAAAGTCGGCATGGCGCAGGTTGGCTTCGGTGAAGTCGGCTTCTGCCAGATTGCATTCGCGGAAGTCGCCGCCTTCGATGTTCGAGTGCGACAGATTCGATTCGGTCAGGTTCGAGCCGCGAAAGTCGACTTCCTTGAGTTCGGCGTAGCTGAGGTCGGCTCCCCGCAGGTCGGTGCTGCTGAGGTCGCTGAAGCTGAGGTCGCAACCCCGTAGGTTTACCCCGTGCAGACTCGCTCGGTAGAGATTGACTCCCTGGAGGTTGAGCCCGTCGATTTTATGCTCTTTGCGCCAGTCATTGAACCGGTCGCAATCGTAGAGCAGCATCTTGATGATCTGCTTGTATGCCAGATCTTTTTCCACGGTGGCCTCCCTTAATCGCCTTGTTGTTTCACTTTAAGGGGCCGCGATTTTATCACCGCTTCGGTGCCTGTCAAGAGCCGTTGCCGACTCGAGCCACCGTAGCCCCATCCCTCATATCGATGAATTCCAGAACCTGCGGCAATTTCGAATAAATATCAGGTTTCGCTGCAGCCGTCAGGTCTTCCCCGAAACCGAGAGTGTCCAGCTCGCGCCCATGGATGCTCTCACGGAAGAGCTTTTCGAGTCCTCCATCCGCGATTCGGGCGAGCCATTGGGTGACCAGTGTCTCCTGAGAGGGGTTGATGTCCGGTCCGGTTACTTCCGCGAGCAGAGCGGCAGCGGCGGAGTCTTCCTCGCACGGCTCACCGTGATCCATTGCGGGGATAAAAATCACTTCGCGTCCTGTCGCCAATGCCTGTTGAGCCGCGCCGGTGATCAGGTGAGCATTCGCCGGGCTGCCCATTACGATCCTTCCTGCGCCTCGGCATGCCACCAGAATCGGCGCTCCGTTGCTGCTGGTGAAGACGACGCTGCGTCCTTTGAGATCAATCCCAACAGCCTCCACAGGGCTGTTGCCAAGATCGAAATCCTCTGGTGTCGTGCTGTCACGCTCGCCGGCCAGTAAGGCGCCATCCAGTCCTTCCGCAAGCTTCCTAGCCGTCGGCACATCGCCGCAAACGTAAATTTCCTCTGCTCCCGCGCAGAGCATCGCTGCCAGAGTCGGGCTCGAGCGGAGCGCATCAACGACGATCGCGAGCGCCCTCTCACCGATCCGGGAAGCCAGCTCGGCTCCCTCTTTCCCTTCCACAATGCGGATCAACTCTCTTCCTCAGTGCGGTTTCGCAGGCCCAGGCGGCTGCGGCGCTCCTTCTGACGGGTTGCGAATTTTTCAATTATATCCGAGGGTGTTTCCTCCAGCTCTTCCTGCTCCTCGGGAGCCGGCTTCTCCTCTATAGCGTAACCGCGCAAGGCTAATGTAGCCTCACCGCTCTCTATGCGGCGTTCGAGCTCGTCGTGGTTCTGCTGTAGCAATTGGACCTTACGCACGGTTGCAGCGCGGATCGTGCGCAGCACCAGAAGAATCAGTATCGAGACGACGACGGCTGCCGCCACACTGAGCTCGACGATGCCCGGATCGAGCAGCGATTCCCAGCCGACAACAGTGACCCGAAAGAGGGCAAAGATTGCGGCGCAGAGAATAACAAAGACTGCAAACAGGCCGAGACGCTCGCTACCCTTGCTCATCTCCAGCATCCGGATCTTGTCGCTCATCCCGCGCAACTGCTCACGCTGGTCGATGATGTTTCGTTTCAGCAACTCGGGATCGATTCGCGAGTCGACCGTGTCCGAGGGCAGAGGCTTGATGGCGTTGATCTCCAGGCTTCCCCCACGCCAGGCGAGCTTGAACAGCGCGCCGCAGGCGACGCAGCGGTGGTAACGTGCTCCGGAGGCGACTAACTGCGGGCTTCCGCAGTTATTGCAGCTCCAGTTGTCTTCGCCTTCCCTGTAGTCGGGATCATTCATCGGCGGTAATCGACTCTACGGTTAGCTCGCTGTTTGTGAAGACACAGATATCGGCGGCGATCTGCATCGACTTGCGAGCGATGGCCTCCGCATCGAGATCGGTCTCGGTGATCAACGCCCGCGCAGCTGCGATAGCGTAACCACTGCCGCTGCCGATCGCGATTACTCCGTCGTCCGGCTCCACGACGTCGCCGGTGCCGGAAATCAGGAACGTTTTCTCCTTGTCACAAACAAGCAGCATCGCTTCCAGACGGCGCAGGTTTCGGTCCATCCGCCAGTCGCGGGCCAACTCCACTGCAGCGCGCTCAAGGTTACCCCGGTACTCCTCGAGTTTCGCCTCGAACCGGGTAAAGAGGCTGAACGCGTCTGCTGTGGAGCCCGCGAAGCCAGCGATTATCCGGCCCTTGAACATGCGGCGCAGCTTGACAGCACCTTTCTTGACGACAGTGTTGCCCATTGTCACTTGGCCGTCGCCGGCCACCGCGACAGTGTTATCCCTTCTGACAGCGAGAACGGTTGTACCTTTGGTTGGCATTTTTTCCCTCCGGGCGCCGCGTATTCTATAGACCGCAGCGGGTGTGCGCAAGGCCGCGAACGTGTTTCAGATTGAGACGTATAGACTCATATTGAGACGTGGCGAAGCTGCACAACAGAATCAATCCTTTGTGCAAGTTCTGGAAAATCAATGGCTTATGCCTGCATCTCTCCTGGCACGGCCTTTGCTCTCTCCATCGCTGTCTATCGGGCCATAGCTGCCCAATTTGTTGCGAATGATGGAACCATGGAAATACAAGCAGAAGAGGTGAGGCAAATGATTAACCTGAGAGACGATTACATCACAGCCAAGGAAGTGGCTTACAACTTCGGCTACTCCAATATTAAGAGTTTTTACAACGCGGTCAACGCGGGACGCTTCCCGCTCTCGCCGGTGGTCTTCGGCAAGCGTTGGTACTTCAACCGCACCGACATCGAAGGCCTGCTGGGCAGACTCGGCGTAGGGCACTGATTGAGAGCGGGCAGGCAGCAACTGTGTGCAATTGAGGGCCGCCTGTAGCCCGTAGCTGGAGGGCGAAGAATTCTCCTGGATAGATTTCTGATAGGAAGAGTGATTTTATCTGGTGATTCTTCGGCTGCGGATGCCGAAGAATCCCGCCACAATAGCCCAGGCGGCAATTAAAATTCCCACCGAGCTGATCACCATGAAGGCGATCTCCATTCCACCGCCGAGATTGCCGGATGAAGAGAGCGCATTCGCTGTCCACTCCATTAGTGCGGTGATTCCCAGCCAGTCTCTGAAAATAAAGCTGATCACCAAAATGACGCCGATATAGAGCGGCATCACGAGGTCGTGCCAGATCGTCGCTTTGGCCGGTAATTTTCTCCTGCGCGGCAGGTGGCTGATCACATTTGCTCGAAACATCCCGGGAACTTCTACGGGCGGGGGATCAGCGAGGGTCGTTTGGAGCAGCTTTAACTGTTCGAGGTATGTCGACGCTTCCGGATCAGCGGTGACCTCGCGCAGCAGGACATCGTCGGCCTTTGCGATCAGGCCCTCGTCGAATAGCCTGTCCAGTTTTCCCTTGAGCTTCTCGTCCATCACGCTTTCCCGACTTCTATATCACCACCGGTGAGAAATTTGCGTAGCTGCGCGCGCGCCCGGTGCAGGTGCGTCTTCACGGTTCCCAGGGGCAGCGAAAGCACCTCGGCGATCTCAGGATAATTGAAACCCCGTCCGTAATGAAGTTCGACGACAGCCCGCAGTGAGGTAGGCAGTTTCTCGACGGCTGTCCAGACCTGCCCGGCGAGCGCTCCCTGCTCCTGGGCAGGGCCCTTGGGGTCGCTCCATTCTTTCTGTCTCTGCCCTTCACCATCACGTTCCGGTTCCTGCAACTCCCGTGAGCGGCGGCTGGCGATACGCCTGATCGCCGTTACGGCCTGATTATATGCGATGCGGTAGATCCACGTGCTGAACTTCGCTTTCCCTTTAAAGGCCGGCAGGCCGCGATAGGCGGCGATGAAGACGTTTTGCGCGACGTCTTCCACTTCGCCGCTTCTTCCCAGCAGCCGGTAGAGCAAGGCAAACACTCCCTCCTTGTGCCGGTCGACCAACTCGGCGAACGCCTTACGATCGTCCCCGGTGGCGGCGCGCCGCACTAGCTCGTCGTCTCTCAGATCTTTCAACCTCCGCTCCCTGACGCTGCTAGCGCGGGGACCCGATCTATTTGTCGCCCTGCTTGCCCTTTGAGTTTCATCCTGCGATTATTTTATCATGCCTTGAAACCAATCCGGCTGCTGGGGCGACTATTTGGCTGTCGGATGATCGGAGGATGCATTGCCTCCGAAAAATGGAGATAGGAAATGTCAGAAACTGCCCTCTTGGTTCCGCTTTTCGCAATCGTTTTCGTCTTCGGCGGGATTGTAGCCATAGTGGCTATTTCGCTGCGCTTTAAGGCGCGCCGGCTTGAACACGATGAGATCATGAAAGCGATCGAGCAAGGCCAGGAATTGCCGACGTTGGAGATCAAGAAGAGATACAATTTCCTCAACGACCTGAGGATCGGTGTGTTTCTCATCGCCATCGGA
>CBFCZO010000020.1:0-41885 GCA_965602675.1 uncultured bacterium
GAAAGACATCGTTTGCCGCGATGTTGCGGTCCTCGTAGATCGAGAGCAGGGAGCCGCCGCTGCCGCCGAGCAAAAGGGATTCAACCTTCACGCTCTCGTGCCGCTGAAGTCGAAGGGACTGCAGTGGCTGCGCGAGGGTATGGATCCGCTCGAGCACGAGGTGATCTCCGATTACCTCAAGGATGCCCAGCGCTACCAGGACGAGATTCTCCAAAAAGACCTCATCGCCCTGGCGAAAAGGGCTTAATATATTTCCAAGATTGAACCGTTGATGTATAGCGTCGGGCTTACGCCTGGCTAATCGCGATATGCGCGATGGTTGTCCTTCCCCTCACGTCGTCGAATAAACCAACACAATCATCGCCAGGCTCACGGCAGCCATCACCCAGTTGAGCCAGGTGATCTCCTTCGTCTTCGCCCCGATCAGCTTGCAGAGCGGGTAAGCGATGAAGCCTGCGGCGAGGCCGTCGTGGATCGTCTTCATCGCGGCCATCACCAGGATGGTCAGCAAGGCAGGCACTATCTCAGTCCAGTCGGCCCAGTCGATCTTACGCAACTCGGTCATCATCAGCAGGCCGACGGCGATCAGCACCGGCCCAATTATCACCGCCGACGAGAGGCCGGCCCAAAGCGGCGTGAAGAAGATCGCCAGCAGGAAAAGGATTGCCGACACCACTGATGCGAAGCCCGTGCGCGCGCCCTGCGCCACTCCGGCGCTCGACTCGATGTAGCTGGTCACCGTCGAAACGCCCATCAGCGAGCCGGCGACTGTGCCGATGGCGTCCGACATCAGCGCTCCCTTGACGCGCGGCAGCGTGCCGTCCGGATTCAGCAGCTTGGCTTTCTGCGCCACGCCGATCAGCGTTCCCATCGTGTCGAAGAGATCGATGAAGAGGAATATGGCGATGTATGGCAGCAGGCTCAGTGTCAGGGCGCCGACGATGTCGATGCTCAGGAACGTGGGGGCGATCGACGGGATCGGGGCGGTGATCCTGTCGACGCTGATCAGCCCGAAGGCGGTCGCAACGCCCGCGCCCGCGATCATCCCCAGGAAGAGCGAGCCCGGGACGCGCAGGAGGTAGAGCCCGCCGATGATGGCGAAGTTGATCACGAAGACGAGGAAGATCGTGCCGTCGAAGCCTATGCTGGCGTCCCACCGCAGGAAGCTGTAATCGGCCGGCGGCTGGCCGATTACCGGGTTGGGAAACGCGTAGAGCACTCCGAGAACGAGGATGAACAGTCCGATACCCACCGCTATCGCCGATTTCAGCGAGACGCTGATCAGCGCGATTATCTTCTCGCGTATTTTGAACAGCGAGATCAGCAGGAATATGAAGCCTGCGATGAAAATCGCTCCCAGTGCCGCTTGCGGCGACGATGCCACTCCGCTGCCGATCACCATCGCGAAGAGCACGTTGATGCCCATGCCCGGCGCCAGCGCGATCGGGTAGTTGGCCGCGAAGGCCATCACCAGCGTCGCGAAAGCGCTCATCAGGCAGGTGGCCACCATTATCGAGAAGAAGACGTCGTCCTGCCCGGCCCAGTTCGGGGCGTGGCTGCGCATCAACGACGGCTGGGCGGTGATGATGTAGGCCATCGTCATGAAGGTAACCGCGCCGCCGAGAATCTCGCGGAAATATGTGGAACCGCTGCCCTTTACCTTGAACAAACGTTCGAACATTTTCCCCCCCTTGTCACACGGAGAAACTCAACGACTTCGAAAAGACGGATATCGACACGATTACTACATTCTATTCTTGGGAAACTGCGGTCGACAATCAAGTGATGAATAGCGATAGGCCGCCGAGCGCGCTGGCACTAAACTCGGCGGCCGGAGTGTAGGGAATGAATCAGTTACTTTCGAGGCGACAGTCGCAGCAACTGGTTGTATACGTCGCAGGCGATGAAGATATCGCCCGCGATCTGGGAATCAGTTATCGCACCACGAAAAACCACGTTTACAACATCTTTAACAAGCTGGGGATTCACAGTCGCTCTGAGGAGATTCACATCGGCATCTGCCTCAGGCTGCTCAATAAGAGCTGAAAATCGATATTGACCATCGAATTCCTTAAGCGCCCGCCTTGACGCTGCCTCGAAGGCTGGGCTATAAACGACAGGCTGCCTTTTGCGAGTGGGGGTGCCATGGCTGACCATCTTTCACCGGAATTGCATGAGCTCACCTACAGCTATCGCGATTACGAGGCTGAGGTGACCTTCGTCGAGCTCTGCTGGCAGGAGTACACGGAGTGCGACAACAACCGCGTGCTAGACATGGGATGCGGCATCGGCGAGCACACGCGCCAGTTCATCCTGCGCGGCTACGAGTGCGACGGCTTCGATTGCGATCCCGAGATGATCGAATTCGCCCGGAAAAAGTTAGAGGCTGAAGGAATCAAGGCCGACATCTGGCACGACAACATGCACAAGTTCGAAGTCGACCGCAAATACGGCCTGGCGATAAACATGCTCGCCTCCGCAAACTTCATCCTCACAAACGAGGAGATGATCACCCACCTGAGCTCCGTCGCCCGCTCCCTCGACACCGGCGGTATCCTGCTGCTGGAAATGTTCCATCCCAGGGAATACGGCTTCCCGAAGGACAATCCCCTCAACAACTGGGAAATATATGGCGACGACTTCTATCTCGAGTGCATCCTGCACTTCAATCAGGAGCCGCTCGATACGATCTCCCAAACTCAACGCACGACCAAGAAGGTGACAATCACCCGCAACGAGACGACGGAGGAGATACTGCTTGATCGAAAGCAGCGCGTTTATCTCTACCAGGAATTCAGGGCGCTGGTTGAGAGCGCCGGCGGATTCGAGATGGTCAACTGCTACGGCGCCTTTAATCCGGAGCGCACCATCGATAACACAAAGCGCTCCTGGCGGATGATTCCCGTCCTCCGCCGAACCGAGGGGGAAATAAAATGAAAAGTGGTTATCACGCCGGCTTGATGCTTCTGCTTGCCGCAACAGCCGCACTCACTTTGCTTTTCTTCGGCTGCCAGCCTGCCGTCGAACAGCAGGCCGACCTCATCCTCCACAACGGCACCGTTTACACGGTCAGCGAGGATTGGAAGATCGCTTCGGCGATCGCTGTCAAAGGCAATAAAATCCTTGCCACGGGGAGCGACAAGGAAATCGAGGCATACGCCGGACTGGACACGCGGAAGATCGACCTCGAAGGTAAAACCGTCGTCCCCGGTTTGATCGATGCCCACGCCCATCTCACGGGTTACGCGTCCAGCCTAGACCAATTGGATCTGGTCGGTACTTCGAGTGCTGAAGATATCGCCGAGATGGTCAAATCCAAGGCGGCTGAGGTTGGCAGGCACAACTGGGTGACCGGCAGGGGATGGGATCAGAACGACTGGCCAGTGAAAGTCTTCCCGAATCATTTGGTTCTCGATCAGGCTGCGCCTGAGAATCCGGTCGTGTTGACTCGCATCGACGGCCACGCCTCCTGGGCCAACGCCAAGGCGATGGAGTTGGCCGGTGTGACGCGCGATACGCAGGCCCCCCCCGGCGGAGAGATAATCCTTGATGAGCGTGCAAATCCCACCGGCATCTTCGTCGACGCGGCTCAGGGATTGATCAGGAGACACGTGCCGTCCTCCTCGCCGGAACGTCTTAAAGAACTGGCTTTGCAGGCCGTCAATAACTGCCTCGCGGTTGGGCTCACCGGCGTTCATGACATGGGAGGCGGCCCGGCCCAAATCGATATGTACAGAGAGCTGATAGAAGAGGGCAGGTTCCCGTTCAGAGTTTATTTCAACCTTAGCGCTTCACTCCCCAACCTCGATGAGCTGCTCGCGGAGGGGCAACAGAATTTCGGCGACGGGAAGTTTGTAGTCCGCAGCGTCAAGTGCTTCGCCGACGGCGCGCTCGGCTCGCGCGGCGCCCTCATGCTTGAGCCATACAGCGACCGGCCGGACAGCACCGGGCTTGTGGTGAACAGTCAGGAGGTGTTGACCGACCAGGCCACACGCGCACTCCGGGCCGGCTTCCAGGTCAGCACTCACGCGATCGGCGACGGCGGCAACCACATCACGCTCAACGCCTACGAGGCTGCGCTGAAGGCGGTGCCGACCGAGGATCACAGGATGCGAATCGAGCACGCCCAGATCATCGCCCCCGACGACATCCAGCGCTTCGCCGAGATCGGTGTCCTGCCGAGCATGCAGCCGACCCACTGCACTTCGGACCTGCCGTGGGCGATTGACCGCGTGGGTACGGAGCGCATCAAGGGTGCCTACGCCTGGCGTCAACTGCTCGACACCGGTGTTATCATCCCCAGCGGATCGGACTTTCCCGTCGAGCTGATTGACCCGCGCCTGGGCCTCTACGCAGCCGTGACGCGCAAGCATCCCGACGGCACCCCCGCCAAGCCTTATTATCCCGAGCATTTCCAGGAAGTTATGACGCGCGAGGAGGCGCTCAAAGGCTTCACCATCTGGGCTGCGTACGCTGCATTCGCGGAGGACTGGCTTGGCAGCCTCGAGCCCGGAAAGCGGGCCGACCTGGTCGTTTTCGATCGCGATATATTGAAGGTCGAGCCGGGGGAGATCCTCGAAGCCGCGATCGTAATGACGATGGTGGATGGGGAGATCGCCTACGAGAACAAACAATAGCCTGTCTGGCACGTAATTTGCCGACTCACCGTAACAGAACTATTACCGAAAAAGGGGGATAATCATGCCTGCCACGACCGCAAGTGCGTCTACTTTGCTCTCCTTTAGCGCGGCAATTGCAGCAACCGTCTTCCTGTTCTTCACTTCGTGTTCACCCGGTGGAGGGCCCGCCCGGGCGGATGTCGTCTTCCTCAATGGTGTGATCTACACGGTGGACAACCAATTCACAGTCGTCGAGGCCGTCGCAGTCAAGGACGAGAAGTTTATCGCTATCGGAATCAATGAGGAAATATTGGCGCTGGCCGGTGAAAACACCAGGCAGGTTGACCTGGCTGGCAGGGCTGTCGTTCCGGGATTGGTGGACGCTCATGCGCACATGATGATGTACGCTCTCGGCCTCGATCAGATCAACGCCATGGGCGCCGTCAGCGTGGAGGCGGTGGCGGAAATGGTGGCCGCGCGCGCCACGCAGCTCGAACCGGGCGAGTGGATTCTCGGGCATGGCTGGGATAGCAACGACTGGCCCGGCATGGCCTTCCCCACGCGCGCGATTCTCGACGAGGCCGCCCCGGAAAATCCGGTTTGCCTTTCCAAGCAGGACGGCCACGCCTCCTGGCTTAACAGCGCGGCCTTGCGCATCGCCGGAATTGACCGCGACACGCCCGACACTCCCGGAGGCAGGATCGTTCATGACTCCGCCGGCGAGCCGACGGGCATTCTCGTCGACACCGCGATTGACCTTGTGGACCGCCATATCCCCGAAGCGACGTTCGAAAAGAAGAAGGAGCTTCTCACCAAGGCCGTGCAGGAGTGGCTGGCGGTCGGCCTCGTCGGTATTCATGACATGGGCGGAGGAGAGGATAACGCCGAAGTCGTCAAAGCGCTTATCGACGAGAACGCCTTCCCCTTCAGGATTTATTACAGTTACAACAACACTATAGATAATCTCGATCAACTGCTCGCGGCCGGACCCGTGGAATACGGCGAAGGCCGGCTGGTGATCAGGAGCATCAAGGCTTTCATCGACGGCTCGCTCGGCTCGCACAGCGCAGCGCTGTTGGAGCCGTTTGAAGGCCGCCCGGGCGATACCGGCTTGCAGGTGATGAGCCGCGAAGAGCTCGCACAACTCGGTGAGCGCTGCCTCAATTCGGGTTTCCAGTTGACGACTCACGCCTGCGGCGACCGGGGCGCGCGAATCATCCTCGACGCTTACGAGGACGCACTGAGCCGTGTGCCAGCCGACGACCACCGCTTCCGCATGGAGCACGCACAGATGGTGCATCCCACCGACATCCCGCGCTTCGCCTCACTGGGAGTCATCCCCAGCATGCAGCCAACCCACTGCACATCCGACCATCCCTGGGTGATCGAGTTGGTTGGGCAGGAGCGGGCGGCATACTTATACGCCTGGCGCAGCATGCTCGACGCAGGCGCTTACGTGCCATGCGGCTCCGATTTCCCTGTTGAGGATATCAATCCGATGCTCGGCATTTACGCCGCCGTCACGAGGCAGCACCCCGACGGCACGCCAGAGAACGGTTACAGTCCCGAACAGCGCATGACCCGCGAGGAAGTCCTCAAAGGTTTTACCATCTGGGCTGCAAAAGCGGCGTTCCAGGAGGACTGGCTCGGCAGCATCGAGCCCGGCAAGCGGGCCGACCTGGTGGTCCTCGATCGGGACATCATGAAGGTGCCGCCGCTGGAAATCATCGGAACAAAGGTCCTTCTGACGATTCTCGACGGCGAAGTAGTCTACACGAGCGATTTGGAACAAACGAGGGAGCAATAGTAATTTGACCACCCGCGAGAGCACGTGTTTCCTCACCGGGATTTCCGGGTTTGTCGGCTCAGAACTCTGCCGCGAGCTGCTGGAACGCGGATATCGCGTTATCGGGCTTGCACTGGCAGGGGAGGACCTGTCCAGGCTTGATGCAGTCCGCGATCGGATCGAATTGATAACCGGGGATCTGGCGGATAAAAACAGTCTCGACAGCGCTGTCCGTGATGCCGGAGCGGACCTGGTCGTCCACCTCGCGGCTGAGAGCGCGCCGGCCGAGAGTTTCAAGCATCCGCTGAGGTTCTTCCGCACCAACACCCTGGGTACGCTGAACCTGCTCGAGTCGGTTCGGCATTTCGGCAAAGGCAAACGCTTCGTGTTTCTCTCTTCGGCGGAAGTCTACGGGGCGGTCGAAACCGGCGCTCTGCCCCTCACTGAAGCGACTCCGCTCAGGCCCGTGAATCCCTACGCGGCGAGCAAGGTCGCCGGCCACTTCCATCTGGTGCAGTATGCGATGCATTTCGGCCTCGAGACGGTCGAGGTGCGGCCTTTCAACATGATCGGGCCGGGGCAGGACCTCGGCTTTGTGCTGCCGGATTTCGCCTCGCAGGTGGCCGCAATCGTCAAAGGCGGGAAGGAGCGCAGTATCAGGGTGGGGCGCCTGAGCGACCGAAGAGACTTCGTCGATGTGCGAGACGCCGTGCGTGCGGTCGCCGACATAGCCGAACAAGGCCACAGTGGCGAAGTCTATCACGTCTGCCGGGGCGAGGCAGTCGAGATCAAACGCCTGCTCGACATCCTGCTCGAGGAAGCCGGCACCGTCATCGAAGTATCGCAGGATCCCGCCAGGCTGCGCCCCGCCAAAGTCCCCGTTCTCTATGGTTCACACGAGAAATTGACCGCGCTGAACGGATGGCGGCCTCGGATTCCATTGAGGGAGACCGTCAGGGACACACTCGCTCACTGGTTGTCGAGGATCTGATCGCCTCCGAACCGGATTGAAATCCAATTCCCGGGCGCTTGACCAAGATCAAATACAGGCCCGGCCTTCTTCGTATAAGTTGTACCGATGCCGGAAGGTTGTTTAGCCGCCTTCCGGGTAGTCGGGCTGACAATATGAGGGTAGTGACATGAGCGAGTCGAACGAAAACAGAGCAGAACGGGTCGAGACGATGAAGTCGATCATCAAGCGGCTTCACGCCGGGGCCGACCCACAGGAAGTGAAAGAAGATCTGGCAGAGCTGGTGCGGGAGACCGACGCCACTGAAATCGCGGAAATGGAAGAGCAGATCATCAACGAGGGCATCCCGGTGGACGAGGTGCGCCTGATGTGCGACCTGCACAGCCAGGTCCTCAGGGAGATCACAAGCAATCCCGAGGAGCGTGCTGTATTGCCCGGCCATCCCGTCGACACCTTCAGGGTGGAGAACTTCGCGATTCGCAACGCGGCCGAGAAAATCAGGAAGATCTACGCCGGACTCGGCGGCGAGCGCAGCGGCGCGGAGGTCGACGAGGCGCGGCTGGCGATCCGCGAGATGGTCAACAAGCTGATGGACGTGGGCAAGCACTACGAGCGTAAGGAAAACCTCATCTTCCCCTACATGGAGAGGCACGGCGTCACCGGTCCCACGCAGGTGATGTGGGCAAAGGACGACGAGGCCAGAGGGCTGCTGAAGAAATTCGCTGACGGCATCAAGCGGGAGTTCGATTCGGTGTCTGAGCTTGCCGGCACCCTCGAATCACTGGCCGAGCCCGCGCTGGCGGCGCTCGAAGAAATGATCCACAAAGAGGAGGATATCCTCCTGCCGATGTGTCTGGATAAGTTCAGCGAGGAGGAGTGGGGGGAGATCTTCATCGAGTCTCCCAAGATCGGCTGGTGTCTGGTCGAGCCGAGACAGGGCTATCAGCCTCCGGCGTTGTCGGTCGAGCGCGGCGAGCAGGTCTCACTTTCCGACGAGATGGTCGCCTTCCCAGCCGGAAGCCTTTCCCCGGAACAACTTCGCGGCATCATGCAAGTGATTCCCTTCGACCTCACCTTCGTCGACGCCGACGACCGCGTTCAGTACTTCACTCAGCATGAGGACGGCATCTTCCCGCGAAGCACCACCGTCATCGGTCGTAAAGTGCAGCACTGCCACCCGCCCAAGAGCGTCGAGATCGTCGAGCGCGTCATCTCGGATTTCCGCGAGAGGCGCCAAGACGTGGCGGAGTTCTGGCTCGAGATGGGCGGCCGCTTCGTCCACATCCGCTACTTCGCGGTGCGGGGAGCGGACGGCGAATATCTCGGCACCCTCGAGGTGATGCAGGACGTCACCCGCATCAGAGGTCTCGAAGGCGAGAAGCGGCTGCTGCATTACGATTAGCAGCCCAGTTATTTTCGTGACCGCGTGATTACCAGCCGCTCGCCGCGTGCGGCGCCGAGCACTTCGGCGGCGTTGCCGTCTCTGCAGGCTACTTCGAGGAAGCCCCGGCTCCCCACGAGCAACACCGCTTCTCCCTGCGGCGCCGATGCATAGTGATCGACAAACATTTCGATTCGCGTGCCGGAAATCTCCGCTGTCATTGCGCGCGGCTCGATCCCGGCATTTATCAATTGGCCGGGCTTGATGTTCGTGATCAGGTTTCCGAAGCGGTCGATATGCATCACCTCGCCCGAGACTATACCGTCCCCGGTCGCCGCCTCCGGCGGAGCGATTCTGACCGGCGTCTCGACGATGGGACCGATGTCCTCAAAATCAAATCCCCCGGCCAGCGCGGCCGCCGCCGGAGCGAATATGTCCCGCCCATGGAACACCGCGCTCGGCTGGGGCCGTGGAATGGTACTCTCAGTTATTTCCCTTGCCGTGGAGTCCGTCTCGTTTTCCAGAACCAGGGTGAAGATGCCGTTGTCGGGCCCCACGAAATAGTGGCCCCCCGCTGATAGGGCGATTGCCTTTCGCTCGCTTCCCACGCCCGGATCCACGACGGCGAGGTGCACCGTCCCGGGAGGGAATTCCTCCCGGCATCCCTCAAGCAGCCAAGCGGCCCCCGCCACATCCTGCGGCTCGACCTTGTGGCTGATGTCGACCAGGGTCGCATCAGGTTGTCCCGAGAGGATTGCCCCCTTCATCGCGGCTACGTAGTGGTCGCGCACTCCGAAGTCGGTAAGCAAGGTTATGATTTTCGCCATTCGGGAACTCCCGGTCGTGTAAGTATAGCGCCGGGTCCGAGCCACGTAAAAAGCCCGCCTGCGTAAAAGCTGACGGGCTTAGGGTGATACGTTGATATGCTGAATCAGCGCATTATCGCGCCTGAGATTCCTTCAGATGTCGTCTCGATGTTAACTTTTCTGTTCTCGAGCAGTGTTCCCATCGCCCTCTCCAGATCGACTTCAGCCTTTGTGTGGCGCACCATGGCAACGATCACGTTGTAACGGGCCGTAACAAGGTTGTTCTGATACTGCAGGACCTGGAAGTTGGTTGTGCTGCCCACCTGGAATTTCTGCTGCTCGGCTTCCAGCTGCCTTTCGGCATAAGTCAGCGCCTTGCGGCGGGCTTTAAACTGCTCGGCGGAACTAGTGAGCTCACGGATGGCGTTGCGGACCTCCACCGCGATCGAATAGCGGGTCTGGTTGATGCGCAGCTCATTCTGGCGGCGCATAACCCTGTTTGTCATCAGCGAGGAGCGGGCGGCGTCGTTGCCGAAGATGTAGATGAAGCGTGCGCCGATTGTCCAGTCACGGTTAGTGGCCGAGAACACATCGCGCAATGTCGAGGTGAAGCCGAGAGGCAGGCCATCCGGCGGTACCGGGGCGAACTGGTTGGGCGTGAATGTACCTCCGAAACTGTAAAGCGATACGTCGGCGGTGATATCGACCTGCGGCAGAAGCTGGTTGCGGGCATATGATATCGAGATGTTATTGTTCTCGACCTGCAAATCGAGCTGCTTGAGTTCCGGACGGTTTTTGTAGGCCTTCTCAAGGCATTTGCCAAAATCATTTTCCTTGAGGGCGGGCTCATGGAGGTCTTCCGTCGGGACAATTGTGATTTCCCAGTCCTCGGAAACCATCGCCTGCTTGAGGTTGTCCTGAGCGCGCTCAACAAGAGCCCTGGCGTCTACCAGCTCGGCCTCGCGCGCAGCCACTCTCTCCTCCGCTGCGGTGATTTCGATCTCCGGCAGCGAGCCCACTTCAACCTGTATCCTGTTTATATCCAGTTGCTCATGCGCCAACTGCAAGGCGTCTTCAGAAACCTTCAGAGCATCGTAGGCGCTGGCGAGATCCCAGTAGCGACCCTCGAGGTCTACCAGCGTCATGATCACCTGGCTTTCGAAGGAGGCCTCGTCGATCTTCAGCGAGTTGCGGTTGATCATGATCTGACGCTCTGTGGCCAGCTTGCCGAAATTCTTGAGGATCGGTTGGCTAACGCTGATATTCCAAGAGTTGTTGAACTGCGGATTCAGCGAGGATGTGATCGAGTTGGAGCCGGAACGGCGCACGTTCAAACTGGTTGCAACGTCAGCACCGGTGAAGATCTTGCGGTTCAATGCGCTGTTGAGCGACTGATAATTGGTCGCGCTGCCCCTGAAGGATGTGATGCCGCGCTCTTGGGCCTTGTTGTACTGGAAGTTCTCAGTAATAGAGAAATTATAGATGCCGTAGGAACCTAGCAGGCTGGCGTAGGCGCTTTCAGTGCTGAGAGCCTGGATCTGAATGTCAAAATTCTTCTCAAGCGCCATCTCTCGGGCCTGGTTAAGGCTTAAGTTAAGCACCCGCTCTTTTTCCTGGGCGTTGACGCTTGTCGCCAGGGCCGTCAGGACGGCTAGAGTTAAGATGACAATCCCCACGATCCACTTGATGTCGCGTTCGAGAACCAACGCCCTCGCCACCGCCCTCGGACGCCTTGTATTTATCGATCTTATCGGAAACATAGACTACCTCCCTATCATCATCATCTTAAACGTCTATATAGACACCAACGTTCCTTGGAAATTAAGTTTTTAGGATTTTCAATGGTAACTTCTTGCTGATCATTTCCTGCTTCTGTTGCCGGAGTTTTTTCCGGAGTTTCCGTCGGAAAGTTTCACGCCTGCAATATTCATCAACTGGCTGAGTCTGACAAGCCCTTTATCTTCTGCGATTGCGCAAAGCCTGATGAAGACCGAAGCTGTGGCGGCGGCATCACCCAAAGCTCTGTGGCGCCCCTCAATACCGACGCCGAAGTAATCCGCCACCGAACCGAGCTTGTAGCTGTCGAGACCGGGTAGCAGAGCCCTGGACAGGCGCACCGTGCATAACGTAGGATTCGCGATTCGCGCGCCTTGTGCTCGCCCCAGCTCGGCGTTGAGGAAGTTGACATCGAACGATCCGTTGTGAGCCACAAGCACCCGCTTCCCGAGTATGTCGACGATCGCGTCAGCAACCTCATTGAATTCCGGCGCATCGGCCACCATGTCGTTTGTGATGCCCGTCATGTTGACTATTCGACGCGGAATCGGCACACCCGGATTAATGAGGGCGGAGAAATCGTCGGTGATTTTGCTGCTTTCCACCAAAACCGCCGCGATCTCGGTCACCCGGTGCTTCGGCGGCGGCAAGCCGGTGGTCTCGAGGTCGATCACGGCGTAGCGAAGCCGGGATATCAGCGGATCGTTGCCGCGGCGGCGAGATAGGTGGACGCCTCCATCGCTGCGCATGCTGATGCGGCTTTCGCCGGCTACGGCGGCGGCGACAAGGCGCCTGGCCATTGGCTCTGCGCAATTGGCGATTTCGAAGACGTCATTGCATATATCCACCACGGAGGATTTTCCGCCGTGTTCGGTCAGGTGGGCAACGAGCCGTTCGATCAACTGTGACTGTCGTTCAAGCGTCATCTACATTCCCAAGGTGCATGCGATTGTAACACAGCGGCTGGAGTATGTGTGAGAAGAGGGTGGCTGTGGGATAATCAGCTCGGCAGCTCGATATTGGCAATTCCCGAGTTGTCAAAAAGCGATTCGTCAAGCGAGAGGCTGTAATCGAGCTCGCTAAGCAGCCGGGCTCGGTCGTCCGGCAGGTCACCGCGCACATGGCAGTGGTTGGAAACGTGGCTGCAGTTGATTTCCACCGTGGTATCGATCTCCTCAATGAACGCGCGGATCTCCCGAATCGTTCCGTGAGGCGACAGGAAAGTGAAGCGCTTCTCCTGAGCCTCTTCGGTCAGGGGAGTGTGGGGAATGGGCACGAGAGTTTGGAAATCGACACAACTCGGCGTGATTTCGTTGACCGCCTCGGCCGTGGCTTTGACATGCTCACCGCTGAGCTCGGTACCGGCCGCTCCGATCATCACATAGAGATGTAGCTCGAAGCCGGCTTTCTTGATTATTGTCGCCGCTTCCAGCATCCCTTCCTTGTCAACGCCTTTTTTAAGAAGGCGAAGAACATCGTCGCTGCCGCTCTCGAGCCCCATGTGAATCCGGGTGAGGCCGTTACGCAGAAACGAAGCCAGCTGCTTCGACGTGCGGTTCAGAACAGCTTTGGCGCTGCCGTAAGCCGAGACCCCTTTCAAAAACGGAAAGTGGAAATAAAGGATTTTGAGGATTGAGTTGAGCATCTTCGGTTCCAGGCTGATCGTGTTGCCCTCGGAGATGAAAATCGAGGAGATCTCCTCGAGCTGGAAACTGCGCGCCTCCGAGCGGACATACTCCTCGAATTCCCTTAAGTCGAAAGGCTTTGTCTTGTCTTCGCTGAACATCGGGCAATAGCTGCACTTGGCATAGGGGCAAACGCCCGGCCCGTGGATTATCAAGCTGCGTGATTCGGTCTTGGGAAAAACCATGCCGAATTTGCCTTGATTACTGTTCAATAACAACTCCTTATTTGTAACCAACCTTGATTCAGCGGAGCTCCGCGTGAGTGATGATCCATTCTGATTCAATGTGACAATTCTCGATTAAGAAGGATAAGAAGCCGCGATAGAGGAGTCAACCCGTTGCAGCGGCCTTAACCGTTGCCATTACTTTCGCTGTGATGCTTCTTCAAGGTAAAGCGGAATTTGCTGCCGGAGTTTTTCTCCGATTCCACCCAGATCCTGCCCTCGTGAACTTCCACGATCCGCTTGGCAATCGCCAATCCCACGCCGCTGCCTTCCACTCCCTCGGGTGCCGAGCTGAAGAATACATCGAATATCTTACCCGTAATTTCGCCATCGATACCGATACCGTTGTCCTCGACCGTGAAGAGGTAGTAGTCGTCGCGATCCTCGCAACTGATCCCAATCAGCAGCGGCCTTTCGGGATGGCGGTACTTGATCGCATTGTTCAGAAGGTTCTGGAAAAGGCGAGTGAATTGCTCCTCGTCCGCCCGCAATTCGGGCAAGCCGTCCAACTTCATCTCGATATCGCTCGCGTCGGAACGGACCTTTTCCTCAAGAAAAACGCCTGAGATCAGAGCCTTCAGATCGATGTCCCTGAAGTCAGCTTTCCTGGTGCCCACGCGGCTTAGCACCAAAAGATCATTTATCATATTTTCCATCTTGCCGAGGTTGGCGAGGATTCGCATCATGAGGTGGCGCTGCTCCTCGTCCTGATCGCCCCGGTGCTTCATCTCGAGCATCCTCAGCAGGCCCGAAAGCGTGAACAGCGGAGATTTGAGGTCGTGTGAAACGGTGTAAACGAAACTCTCCAACTCCAGGTTTTTCATGTGAATCGCGTCTCCAGCGAGCTTCTGCTTGGTGACGTCGTTGCTGAAGAGAATTACCTTTGCCACGCTGCCGTCTGCGTCCGAGATGGGAAAGAAGTTGTGCACATACCAGCGCTCAGCGCCGTGGACCTCGTGCAGCATCGCCTCGGTTCGCCTGTGCTCGCCCTTCACCGCGCCGGTGAAAGCGATGAAAACCTCCTGATCTCTGAGTTTCCTGCCCTGTCCGATGCACACCGAGCCCAGCAGCGTATCCTGATCCTCGCTGCCGACGAGTTTCGTGAATGCCTTGTTGCAGTCCCTGCACGCTCCGGTACGATCGAAAATCGCAATACTGACGGGCGACTTGTAGATGATCTGCTGTAGAAACCGTTCCGATTCCTGCAGCTCTGCCGTCCGCTCTTCCACCATTTGCTCGAGCGATTCGTTGAGGGCCGTGATCTCGTGGTTCAGTTGCTCCAGTGCGTCGGCCTTCTCCTTCGTTTGTTCCCGGCTCGCTTTCAGGCGGGCCACCATGTCGTTGAACGAGCTCGCGAGTATACCGAGTTCGTTTCTTATCTTAATATCTATCACCAGATCGAGGTCGCCCGCTGCTACCAGCCTGGTGCCGCGGATGAGCTCAGTGGTCGGTTTGAGCAGATTCCGCCGCGCAAGGAACCAGAACACGAACGTAGCCAGCATCATTGAAATAATGATCGCCCCGATGGCAACGGCATACTGTATCAGCGCGTTGTTGAGACTTTTTCCGGTTTCCAGGCTTCTATTGCCGGCGATCTCGTTCAACACCGCCAAACGGTCGCCGAGATCGTCGGCAAGCAAGTCGAGTTGATGCATCAGCTCGCCGGCCTCTTCGCCCGCTCCAGTCTCGACAGCGATGAACACCCGCATTGCCAGGTTTTCGAATCCGAAGTGGTCGCTTTTCACATCGTTCATCTGCTGAATTTCAATGGTCGACTCGCTGCTTTTTTCCAGCTGGTAGTACTTTCTATAAGTCTCGAAGCTCAACTCGAGAAATTCGCTCTTATCCGTTTCGTCCTGATACTCCAGGAAGTGCCGGGCAAGGCTGTATTGCCGCAACAGATGACCGGTGATGTCAGAGGAAATCCGGCTGGTGGCCTCCATCGATCGGATGGCTGTCTGGAGGCGGTCCAGCAGTGTCAGCGTCTCAAGAATGGTAAAAATCAACAGAGCGCTGAGCACAAACAGCAATGCCGACAGGCCGGTTACAAAGGCAATTTTTATGTTTGGTCTCATTCGTCCTTATGTATCGCAGTCGACGTCTCTTTCGAGATCACGCGCGACTCGAAGACCGTCAGCTCTTTGCCGAATTCGATGATCACGACCGGACGATGATTGTTGCCATCCGGCTCGAACAGAATCCTGCCGGAAGCGCCTTTGAATGGGGGTGTTCGGTTCCCGATTCCAGCAATGTAATTCCTGATCGATTTCCTATCCGCTCCGGAATGCCCGATGGCCTCGGCCAGCAGGTTTACGGCGTCGTAATACAACGCGTCGTTCGGTTCCGGTTCACGGCCGTATTTCTCCACGAACACATTGCGAAAACGTAATGCCTCGGGCCTCTGATCGAGGGGATTGTAAAAGGACGAGGCGAACACCCGCGAGCCTGCGAGAGCCTCTCCCACTCGATTTGCGAATGCCACACCGAATGTCGTGTCGCTCGAGAGGATCGTCGCCGTGAATCCTTTTTCCTCGAAGCGATCCAACATCCGGATCAGTCCGGGTGCCGTGCCGATCAAGAAAATCTGGCGGAAATCGGATTCGATCATTCGATCGGAAAGCACATCGATTATTTCGAGATCTGTCACGGAGAAGAAACCCACATAGCGGATAGTGCCGCCCAGCGCCTTGAAGTGATCCATGAACGAGTCGACCAACATCTTGCCGTAATCGTTATTGGTGAACAGCACTGCAATGTCATCGAACTCAAGCTTCTCAATCGCCACGTCAGCCAGGAATTCTCCGTGGAGCGTGTCATTGACGCTGAGCCTGAAGATCCACGGGCCGACGTCGGTTATCAGCGGATTGCTGCTGCCGGGAGCTATCTGGACCACACCGTTACGGTTATAAACATAAGCCGCCGGCAGGCTCTTGGTGCTCCCGTCGTGGCCCACGACTCCCAAAATCCTAGGGTCCTTTGACAGTTCATCGGCTATCGCCACCGCCTGGTGGGCGACTGTTTGCACTTCAGGTGCGGAGGCGAATACCACCCGCAGCTCCGCCCCGTTGATTCCACCCGCGGCGTTAATCTGTTCGACAGCCAGCTCTATGGCTTGTCTGGTCCCCGGGTTTTCGGCGGTCCCGATGAAAAGTGCTTCGGGAGCCTGCTGGCAGGCCTGGGCCGCCGGTAAAAGCAGGAACAATATCAAAACGCCCACTCTGCCAAGAAAGCCCTGAAAATATCGCATCGTCCTAATCATAACCCTGGAGAGATTATAGCTGAAAAGTCTCTTATATAAGAAAGGAGTAATTAATAATGACAAATATGGAGAAGCCGGTCTTACCCTCGAAGGCGGAACCCTTGCCGACCAATCCCAATCACGAGCAAATCTTTTTATTTATTGGAGTTATGCGAATGTTCAAGTTGCATTTTTTCCCTTAATATGGTATATATACGCATATTAACTACCACTCATGGGGCGGAGTACGATGGCCCTTGACGCCCCGGTCGTGGTCGGTGCTGCAGCAGAGAGGAAGGGCGCATGCATCAGAAAAGTCAGACAAGTATATACCTGCCTTTTTTTCATCTGAAGAAACCCCCGTTCGCCATGACTCCCGATCCGAGATTCTTCGTCCAGAGTAAAACGCATCTCGATGCCCTGGCAGCGCTGGTTTACGGGATCAAGGAGCGAAAGGGCTTCATCCTGCTCTCAGGCAACGTCGGCACCGGCAAAACCACCGTGCTGCGCACTCTGCTGGAGAACATCAGTCCCAACGTCGTCTTCTCGCACATCTTCAACACCGACGTCACCTACGTCGAGCTGCTGCAGATGATTTGCAGCGATTTCGGCTTGCCGATCACCGGCCGCAGCAAAGTTGAGCTGACGGAGGATCTCTTCTCGTTTCTGGTTGAAACGCGCCTGGAGGGCAAGACTGCGCTGGTGGTTATCGACGAGGCGCAGAACCTCGCTCCGGAAGTGATGGAATCGATGCGCATGCTCTCCAACCTCGAGACCCCGCGCGACAAGCTGCTTCAGATCCTGCTTTGCGGCCAGCCGGAACTGCAGAAAAAGCTGAAATGCGAGGAACTACGCCAGCTCGCTCAGAGGGTGGTGGTTACCTGTGAACTCGCTCCCCTGACACACAGGGAAATCGAGCGTTATATTTATCAGAGACTGCAGATAAGCGGAGTTAAGGGCGACGAGATTTTCCCCGAAGCGATCGTCGGGCGCATCGCTCGCTTGTCGGGAGGTATCCCACGGCTGGTCAACATCATCTGCGACGCCTGCCTCCTGCTCGCCTACGCCGAAGGTAAAAGAGAGGTCAGCGAGCAGGTTTTGGACGCGGCAGCAGAACAATGCATCAGTCTCCCTCCCAAAGAAGGCGGGGAGAAGAAAGAGGAATCTGAGAGCCGCGCGAACGGAAAGAAAAAGGCTTCGTTCTTTCGCCGCTTCGTTCCCCAGTTCGGGCGGGTTGCGATGCTGCTGGCATGTCTCATGATGATCATCGCGATGGGATTTCTCGAACTTCACCGCGGAAAAACTGATTCCTACGGCATGGGGGACGGCGCGGACAGTCGGCAGCTGACCACGGCGGAGCAATCGAGCACGGGACTGTGAATCAGTGCGTGGCTTCTTGTCTCGTTTAGAGGGTGGCGAATAGACATGGGAAAACTTTGGGACGCGCTCAAGAAGGCTGAGAGGGAAGGGCACAGCGATTATGTGTCGGAGTACGAGCAGACCTTCGAAGCCCCGCCGGAAGAGTATGCGGGTGATTTTGACCTCAGCCTTACGCCCAACATGACCGAGGAATACCGCAAGCTCTTCCATGTGATCCGCAAGATCGGGGGAGAGCAGGAAAAGGATCTGAAGCTGGTGCTCGTCACCGCGGCCGGATTCGGGGAGGGAGTTACAACAGTGGCAGCCTCGCTGGCCGCGGGTCTCGCCGGCGATAGACGCGACAACAAAGTCCTTTTGATGGACCTGAACCTTCGCGCGCCGGGTGTGCATAAGCTCTTCGATTTCTTACCGGCTCCGGGTATCGTCGATGCGGTTCTCGATTTCGAAAAGAGGATGGAGTATTTCCGCGCAAGCCCGTTACGGCTCGTGCCGAACCTGCACGTGATGACCGCCGGTAATATCGATCTCATCGAAACCAACTCGTCGGAAATTCTCGAGCACGAAAATCTGGGTAAATTCCTCAGAGAACTGAAGGGATTTTATAACACCGTGATTATCGACTGCGCGCCCACCATCCCCTTCAGCGATGCCGTAAGCCTCGCTCCGGTCATCGACGGCACGATTCTGGTGGTCGATGCCCAGACAACCCGTTGGGAGGTGGCTGCGAAGGCGCGCGACCATCTGATGTTTGCCGACGCGAACGTGCTCGGGGTGGTCCTGAACAAGCGTAAGCTTGTGATACCGAAAGCCATTTACAGGCGGTTGTGAAGCTCGCCGCCGGGGGTGAAGCCGTTGGAGTGCAAAGTGAAATCGGGTGAATCGCTGAAAGCGGTTTGGTTGTTGCTCGCCGTCGCCGCGCTGCTGCTGGTGTGCGGCTGTTCAACGGGCAGAAAACCGCCGGAGGTTGAGAGCACAACGGAAGCCGCAGGCGATTTCGATCCCTTCATCGCGAGCCCGGCTGAAGATGACTATCTGGTGAGGCCCGGCGACGCGGTCAGAGTGCACTTCCTCTACAATCCCGAGCTGGACCTGGTTGCCACCACTGTCCGCTCCGACGGCAAGATCAGCCTGCCGATCATCGGGGACATGCTGGTCGCCGGCAAAACCGCCTCGGAGCTCTGCGTTGAAGTCCGGGAAACATACCTGAATTACATAGAGCAGAGCGGACACGGCAGAGTCCTGCGGGCTGGCGACGAGATGCAGCTTCGCTTTACTTACAACCCCCAGCTCAATCAACGCGCCTTTGTCAGGCCCGACGGCTTGGTCTCTCTCCTGCTCCTGGGCGAGCTCGTGGCCGACGGAGTGGAGTTCAGAGAGTTCGAAGAGGCTGTAAAAACCAGCTATGCGGATTTCATCAAAGAACCGGAGCTCTCGATCTATCTGCTCTCGACCGCAACCAAAAAAATCTACACCGGCGAGGGCGATATAACCGTGATGGTGGCCAGCAGCAGGCCGAAGCAGGTCTACGTCGGCGGCGAGGTCATGGAGCCGACTCTAATCGAGTTCCGCGACAGGCTGACTCCGCTGCAGGCCGTGATGCGGACCAAGGGTGTGAAAGAGACAGGCGACCTGGGGAGCGTGATTCTGGTAACCCGCGGCGAAGGGGGGGGAGCGGTCGCTTCCAAGATAAACCTTGCAGCTTACATGAAGGGCGGCAGGGAGTTGGTGAATGTCTACCTGCGCGATGGGGACGTGGTGATCGTGCCACGCAGCGGCATTGCGAAGCTCAACCTGATCGTCAAGCAGTACATCCGCGACGCTTTGCCGGTGCAGACCGGCTTCAATTTCAGTTACCTGGTCAACGGCGACTGGCGGTGGTGATGACTAAAACTGCCATAGGCTCGATCTTGATCCTGCTCTTTATTGTTGGCGCGGCAGCCCAGGAAACCGACAGGGCATGGCGGCCGCAACCGGGAGTGCGCAACATCTCCCGGCCGGATTTCGGGTTGGCGATGAACGGCGCTTCAGTGGTTGATCTGGGTCTCGTGAGCGACGAGAGGATAGGGCTCGAGCTGGAGGACGATTCGTTCGGGAGAGGGCCGAAAACACTGTTGTTCCACACACCGCGTCCCCTTTCAATCCGCGCGGACCAGAGAGTCAGATTCAGGGTGCTCACCGGGGAAGTCGATTCGGTGAGCATCTCACCGGAGTCGTATCCCGGCAAGGTTAAGTGGTCTTTCAAGATTTCTGAGGTTCTCGGTGGCGGAGGAAGACGAGTGCTCTACAGCAATGAGATTCCCGTCGGAGGATCGAAGCACTTGTTCCTGGGTTGGTACTCGGAGCTGGAGATCGAGGTCGGTCTCCTCGGTCGAGATGTGCGGGCGGCACGGCCGCTGTGGGTCACGGTGGCGCCGGCGGGAGTTTTCGAGAGTGGCACCGACCGGCCCTTCGACGGGCGCGAGAGCGGGCGGGAGCCCGGCGAGCGTTAAGGGATCAATAAAGCAGGACTGGTGATATGGCGAACACGATTAACGGCAGGCTCAACGGGGGGCGGAACGGATATACCGCCAGGGATTTCTTCCACTCCATTTTCAAACGTCTTTACATTTTCATCGGTGTGCCGGTCATCATAATAGTGCTGATAGTTGTCCTTTCTCTCGTCATTCCCCCTGTCTACGAAGCCGAGACCGACCTGAAGATCGACGATACCAACTACATAAACATCGGGCTCAGCGAAATGCCCTACCGAAGCACCGACAACATCCTGATCCGTAAGGAACAGCAGATTAACTCCGAGGTGGAAATCGCGCGCAGCCACGAGGTGCTGGAGAAGGTGGTCGATGAGCTCGAATTGTGGAGGAGGTGGTGTTCGGCGGACCTGCTCGAAGAAGAGAGGCGCGCGGAGGCCACTTCGATCCTGAGCGACAACCTTCAGGTGGAGCCCTCGCGTGATTCGTGGGTGATTACGATCAGTTTTCGCGGTGGCGAACCGGCTCTTGTGGCCGATGTTACCAATAAAGTGGCCGAGAAATACATGGAGCACAACATCCTGGTCAACACGCTGCCCGAGGCAGGGGAGTTCTACAAGGAAAGGATTGAGATCGAGAGATCCGACATGGCCGTGCTGCAGGCCGATTTCCGCGAACTGAAGAAGGACGAGAAGGTAGTTGCCTACCAGGAGCAGGTGGATCAGAAGGTCAAGAGTCTTGCCGAATGGGAGTCGAAGCTTACCGAGGTTACTAAGGAAATCCTCAGCAAACAGGCCAAGATAAACAAAATCAACGATTTCCTGCGCGATAATCCCGACGTCCTCGTCCCGATTCCTGAAATCGCCTCCATGCGGATCATCGAGGACCTCAATTACAGGCTGGTAAATCAGCGCCTCGAACTGGCCGCTCTGCAGGAAAAGTACACCGACAAGCATCGCGACGTGATCAATCTCAAACTGCAGATCGTAGAGACGCAGAAAGAGCTGCGCGGCGAGGTCCGCAACATCATTCAGCGCGAGCATACCGAACTGAGAAAGCTCGAAGCTGAGCGCGACGCCTTTTACAGCTCGATCGACAAGATCAAGCTTGAGTTGATCGATCTCCAGGAGGTCGAAGCGCCATATAAAAACCTCGAGGAGCAGATTGACTCCAAGCAGCAGCTCATCAGGGATCTCGACCGCAAGTACAAAGACAGCCTCTACGCGGGTCAGACCGACATGAGACTGGGCAGAGTGAAACAGATCAGTAAAGCGGGAGTGCCTACGACACCCGTCTTTCCGAACCTCAGATTCAACCTGCTCATCGGCGTTCCGATAGCTCTGCTCTTCGGCCTGGCGTTGGTCATCTTCCTCGACGCTGTCGACCGCACATTCCAGAATCCGGAGCGCGTTGAGAAGGTCCTGGGCCTTCCAGTGCTCGCCTCAATCAATAAATTTGATACCAAGAAGCAGCGACTGTTCCGTTAGCGCCTTCGCGGTGCGGAAGAGAGCAAGCCGGTAATGACAGACAAAGGCAGCGCACTGATAAGCGGCTTTGCTCACGGTTCCGATATTCGCGCTCAGAAGCCCGGCCCGCTGCTAGTCCTGCTGATTTTCCTCCCCTTCATCGCCCTGCCGGTCGCCTGGGTGGTCCTGGCCCGGGCCATGCCGCTGAAATGGTACGCTTTCGGGATTCTGGCGTTGATCATGGCCGCGCTGGTTGTGATCTTTCGCAACGACCACCGGTTTCAACTTGTCCTGCTGGCTTTCACTATCGGCCTGCAGATAGATATCAACATCTCCACATTGTATTCCGAGCGCTATATATCAAGCACCGGCTACTACATCAGCCTGGCCCTGATCCCTCTGCTGGCCCTCTACGGGCGGTGGATATGGCGGACGATGATGGGGAAGGCGAAATTCAGGTTCTCGCGCAGTCTGCTCCTTCCCCTGGCTTTCTTTGCGTTCTTCTGCGTCCTGAGCATCTTCCGCGCGGACTATCCGATACTCACTCACTGGGAGCTGGCCTCGCTTGCCTATTGCCTCCTGTTTTTCTTTTTCATGGTCGGCAATATTCACGACCGCGACGACATCAGGCTTATCGTGTTGGGTCTGGTGTTGAGCGTTGCAGTCCAGGCGATTCTGGCGCTCACGCAATTTATCACCGGCACGAGCCTCGGACTCGGCATTTTCGGAGAGGCTCAGCAGTTGATGTCCGATATCGCCGGCACGTCAGTGATCAGCAGAGCTTCGGGGACTTTAGGCCATCCCAACAGCCTCGCGATGTACCTGGAGGTCATGTTGCCGATAGTCCTGGCAGCGGCACTGGTCGCATCCTCATGGTTGAGACGCATGATCCTGACGGGAGTTTTTCTTCTCGGGTCAGCGGCGCTGATTGCCACGCTCTCGCGGGGGGGTATTATCGTCAGCGTGCCGGTACTGTTGCTCATGATCCTCATCTGGGGCAAGCGTTCCGGCAGGCTGGGAATGGTCGGCAGTGTCGTGCTGGCCGGTGTGGCCGTGGCGGCTTTGCTGCTTGTCTTAATGGAGAACCCGATCAAGTCGCGCTTTTTCGAGGATCGCTACGAGACCGCCCACATCCGCTTGCCCCTGATGCATGTGGCGTTCAATATGATCGAGCACAACCTCTGGCAGGGCGTAGGTTTGAATAATTACTCGCAAACCGCTCATAAATACGACTACACCGTTGAACGCGTCACAATCGAATTTACGCACCCGGTGCACAACATGTTTCTTCTGTTGCTCGCGGAGATAGGGATATTCGGCTTCCTCGCTTTCCTGGTCTTTCTTTTCGGCACACTGAGGAAAGGCTGGGATGCTTCAAAGATTCGAGACCGTGAGATGTCCATCTATGCCCTGGGGCTGACTCTGGGCCTCCTCGCCATGCTGTTGCACGCGTTCGTCGATTATTTCTATCTCTCGTCGAATTTTACCTTCTGGTTTATCTCCGGCGCGATTGTCGGACTCTGGCACCTGAAGAACGAATTGCTGAAGGGAAAAGTGCTCAGTCGAACCGGTGCCCTTTTGGGATGACCACAACACCGCCGCGGCTGACTGTGAATTGTTTCTTGTCTTTCTCCGGATCGTAACCGATTTCCGTCTTCGTAGGCACTTTGACATCCTTGTCGATGATCGCCTTGCGGATGCGGCAGTGCCGCCCGATGTCCACGCCGTGAAAGAGAATCGAATCCTCGACCTGCGCAAACGAATTGACGCGAACATTGGGGCTCAGAATCGAGTGACGCACGGTTCCGCCGCTGATGATGACTCCGGGGCTGACCAGGCTGTCCAGCGCCTGCCCCCTGCGCCCGCCCTTTTTCTTGTCGTCGAAAACGGTCTTGGCCGGCGGGTGGGGTTCCATGTAAGTGCGCAGCGGCCAGGCTATGTCGTAAAGATTAAAGACCGGGTTGACATCGCAAAGATCCATGTTGGCCTCGTGAAAGCTGTCGAGGTCGCCGATGTCGCGCCAGTATGCTTCCACTTTCTGCTTTTCATCGAGAAAGCTGTAGGCGTAGACTTGCTTGCCGCTTTTTACCATCGCGGGTATGACATTTCTCCCGAAGTCGTGTGCCGTGTCCCGCTTGGCATCAGCCACAACGGCCTTGACCAACTCCTTCGTGGAAAACACATAGATGCCCATGGAAACATACGTCTTGTCCTTGTAGCCCGGTGCTAACGGCGGCTCCGACGGCTTCTCGAGAAAATCAGTTATCCGTCCGTCCTTGTCGGCGGCGACCACTCCGTAGTGTTTCGCCTTCTGCAACGGGGCGCTCACGCAGGCGACCGTCAGATCGGCTCCTTTCTTAATATGGTATCCAAGGAACCGCTCGTAGTTCATCTTGTAGACATGATCGCCGGCCAGGATCAGTACGTAATCCGGTTTGTCGTCGTCCAGCAGAAAAATGTTGTGGAAGATCGCGTCGGCGGTGCCGCGATAGAGCGAATCGGTCCCGCGCTGTTGCGGCGGGACGATGTCGACGAATTCCCCCGACCTGAAGATGTTCCAGCCGAGTGCCACGTGGCGCTGCAGGGAGTGGCTGCGGTATTGCGTCAGCAGGTGAATCTTGCGCAGGCCGGCATTGAGGCAGTTGGAAAGCGTGAAATCGATGATGCGGTAGATCCCGCCGAACACGACGGCCGGCTTCGCGCGATCCTTGGTCAGCGGATATAGCCGCTTGCCCTCGCCCCCGGCAAGAATGAGCGTAAGTGTTCTATTCAGCGCGGTGATCAAAACCCTTTACCTCCAGGAAAATTACCTCGGTTTGTTATCATCGCGTCATTCGGTTTGCGTGCCTTGATAGTCTAAAAAGCGGTCCTCGGATGTTTCCTCGCTGCTTTTCTCCTCAGTAATACCGTTCGGTTCCAACCGCGGCAGGGTGATCAGAAATGTTGTTCCGCTTCCCACCTTGCTCTTGACCGTTATCGAGCCGCCGTGCGTCTTCACGATGTTGTGAACGATAGAAAGACCCAGCCCAGTGCCAGTGGAGCGGGTGGTGAAGAACGGCTCGAAGATTTTATCGATATTCTCTTTGGGGATACCCCTGCCGGTGTCCCTCACGGCGATGCGGATCGTGCCGCCCGAGATCCTCGATGAGATCGTCAGCTTGCCGCCGGGGCGCATGGCCCGGCGAGCATTGTTGATCAGGTTGAGCAACATATGCCTGATGAGATGCTGATCGAGCCATGACATGCTCGTGCTGCGATCAATCCTGGTGACGATTTGCAGGCCGTCATCGGCAAATTCCGGTTCGACGATTGCGATCGCCTGCTGGATTACCTCGCGCGGTGAAACCAACTGGAATTTTGCCCTCATCGGCTTGGCGAAGCTAAGCAGGTTTGTGACAACCTTCTCGAGCCGCGAGACTTCGTCGACGATGATCTTGAGATAAGGATAGTCGGGATCGTCGTTGGTCTTGTCGTCATGGAGCGATCGCGCGAAGCCGCCGATGGATACCAGCGGATTGCGAATCTCGTGGGCGACGCTGGCGGCCATCTCACCGAGAGCGCTGAGCTGCTGGAGCTTGGCCAGGCGGGTCCTGTGCTCCTGCAACAGCTCGTTGGAGCGCTTCAGCGATTCGACCTTCGTTTCCAACTCCTCGTAGAGCAGCATGTTCTCGAGGTAGCCCTGGGCGGCCATCGTCATTAGATGGAGGAATCGCAGATCGCCCTCGCTTATGGGCTTGCCGGTGACGAAATTATCGACAATCACAAGGCCCGTCGGCCGCCCCGCGACGAACAGGGGGGCTGCCGCGAATGACCCGGCGCTGACGCTCTCCAAGGCCTTGCGCTCCGCTTCGGCGGGATTCTGCGCCATGCTCATCAGCATCGGGATACCATCGTTGAAAACCCGGCAAAGGAAGCTCTCGCCGTCGCAAGGCATTGAGATCCGGCGAATCCGCCGGTTTAGTTCGGTCTCTTGGAGCGCTTCCACCTTGCTGAAATCGTGGAGCAACAGGGCAAACTCCTCGCTGCCGTGCTGCATACCCTTCCAGATCCGATCCGCCTCATCAGGAGTGGCCGGGCCGACGGCCAGGTGCCCCCGCAGCTTGTTGCCGTCTTCATCGAGCATGAACAGCAGGGCTCTGTTGAAGCCCAGCCCCTCCTCGGCGGTAACGCCGGTGAGGTAAACATAGGCCAGCTGGGACAGGTTCTTGCAGAACTTGAACGCGTCGCTGATGCTTTTCAGGATCGAGAGTGTGAGCACCTTCTCCCTCAGCGCGCGCTCCGCTCGGATACGCTTGACAAAATGGCCGAGGTTTTCGCTCAGGATGCGGAGTAATGTTCCCTCCTCTCTGATAAGCGGGTCTTCGCTGCGATGGTAGACATTGAGATAGCCGATGACTTCGCTTTCGACGAAAATCGGAGAGTAGATGGCGCTTTTGAGGTCAAGCTCTCTGAGGAAGCCGAGATGCGGTGAATCCTCGGTAATAATCAAAGTGTTGGGCTCGACTGGGTCGGGTTTTGAGATGAGCCGGCGGGCCAATTCCTCTCCCTCTCCGAAGAACGCCCTCAGGCGAAACGGGCTGCCCTCTGCGTCTCTTAGCGAGAGGATCGCCACGGTGTCGCGAAAACCGAGGCCGCAGACTATCGTGGAGACCACGCGGGGATAGAGCTGGTCTCCTTCGGTGCAGGTGTTGAAGTCGACGCTCAACTTGTTGAGCACACTGAGCTCACGGACCTTCTCCTGCAGCCTGCGGTTGATCGCCTGGATCTTTTGCGCGGTTTTCTGCTCTTCAGTGATGTCCTGCAGGGTTTCGACGACATGAGTCACCAACCCATCGGCATCCTTGACAGGGTAATAATTGAGCAGCAGGCTGAGTTCCTCGCCGTTCGGTTTCGTCAAATGCACGACTTTGTGCGATTCCAAACCCTGCTCGAATATTCGAGCGGTGTCGTCTCTGGGCAGAAGCTCCAGCAGGGGAGCTGGCAGGATGCTGAAGTGTTCGCCGAGCAATGATTCACGCTTCAGTCCCAGGAGGTGCATCGCGAAATCGTTTACGTGGGTGATATTCAGCACCGGGTCGAGGACGATGATCCCCTCGCCGATATCGTTGAGTATCGAATTGAACAGCTCGTGCGAGAGGAAGCTGACATCAAAGCTCCGTGGTCCTCCTGTGATGTCCTGCATTTGGATAACGGCGCCTTCGGGCCAGTTTGATGCGCTGAAATCCCTCGGGACAAACAGGACCTGCCGCGGATCGTTCCCGGAAAGAAACCGCAGCGAAACCGACTCGCTTCGCCCGGTGTTGAGGCAGCGCTCCATTATCCCGGTGATAGTGTCGCGGAACGCCGGGGCCAGGTGGTCGGCGATATCCGTCCCCAACGCTTGCTCGGGGGGCAAGTTGAGCAGGTCGTCGGTCTCGCCCTTGATCCTGACGATCTTCCTCTCTCCGTCGATATAGACGGAGGCCGTCGCGCGTTCAAGCAGGACATCGAGGATGCTCTTCTTCACGGCTCAAGATTTCCAGCCGTTCAACGCCGGAGCAGCTTTCAGGCTCCTGCGGATCGGAACGGCACGAGCTCGGGCTGTCGATAGGTCGGGACCCGGAGGTTACTCCTGCCCGCCGTAACGCTCAGCCAGTATTTCACGCACTCTGTTTTTCAGTCCGCCGATGTCGGACGACTTCACAACATAGGCGTCGGCGGCCCACGTGGTAAAGTTGTCCTGGTAGGAGGCATAGGCGGTGTTGAGGATCACCGGAATCTTGTTGTCGATGCTCAGCATCTTGCTCATCGCCTCGACTCCGTCGAGGCCCGGCATCTTGATGTCGAGGATGACGAGATGGGGCGTGAGCTCCTGGAACATCTTGAGCCCTTCCTCGCCCGATTCCGCCAGGATCACCTCGTAGCCTTCCTTCTTGAACTCCTTTTCGTAAAGGAGTCGGAGATTCTGCTCATCATCTACAATCAGTATCTTGTACATCTTCTCTCCCTCATTATCACCGAGTGGTTTCCAGCACGGCTCGGTCGTAGAGTTTGAGGTACTTTGCGGCTGACGACTTCCAAGAGAAATCCGCCGTCATCGCGTTACCGATCAGGGCTTGCCAAGGCTTCTTGTCGGCGAACAATCGGAAAGCCCGGTTTACCGCTTCAAACAGGGCCTGGCTGGAGTACTCCTTGAACGAGAAGCCCGTCCCCTTGCCACTGTTCGGATTGTAATCCTCTATAGTGTCGGCGAGGCCGCCGGTGGCCCGCACGACCGGGATAGTTCCGTACCGCAGGCTGTAGAGCTGGTTGAGGCCGCACGGCTCATAACGGCTGGGCATCAGGAACATGTCGCTGCCGGCCTCGATCAGGTGGGCCAGGGAGTTGTCGAATGCCAGGTTGACGCCGAGCTTTTCCGGATATTTCGCCGCGGCGGCTTCGAACATCTCGTGGTACTGGCGCGTGCCGGTTCCCAGCACGACCATCTGCACATCCAGATCCATGATCCTGTCGAGGGTCTCCTCAAGGATATCGAAGCCTTTCTGGTCGGCCAGGCGGCTGATGATACCGATCACCGGCACCCGTCCCTTCTTTGCCGGCAGGTTATTGCGCTTCAGCAGCTCATTCTTGTTCTTCTCCTTGCCCTTCAGATCGGTGGCGGAGAATTGATGCGGTATTAAGCTGTCGATCTCGGGATTCCAGACCGTGTAGTCGATGCCGTTGACGATGCCTGACAGGTCGGAAGCCCGCGAGCGTAGGACGCCCTCGAGTCCAGCGCCGAACTCGGCGCTGCTCTGGATCTCTCGCGCGTAGGTCGGGCTGACTGTGTTGATCAGCGTGGAGTGGGCGATGCCGATCTTCATCATGTTGACTTTGCCGTAGAACTCGAAAGCCGACATCGGGTAGAACTTGTCGTGCGGAATTTCGGCCACATGCATGATGTCCGGCGGCTCGACGCCCTGGTAGGCGAGGTTGTGTATGCTGAAAAGAGTCGCGTTGAGGCCGGGCAGGTCGCCGCGGCTGACGTAGTAGGGGATCAGCCCCGTGTGGAAGTCGTTGCAGTGGATCACCTCGGGTGCCCAGTCGAGGTGCCGCAGCAACTCGATTACCGCCTTCTGGAAGAAGATAAAGCGGAGGGCGTTGTCGGCGTAGCCTTCCCCGGTCTCCGGGTCGTTGTAGACGCCCTTGCGATCGAAGAAACGTTCATTGGCGATCATGAAGACGGGTACATCGCTTCCGGGCAGTGCGGCGTGGAAGATCTCGGCTGTTTCCGTCTCCGATCCCATCGTGATATCGAACGACGGCACCGAATTCAGAGGTTTTATCTCAAACTTGTCGCGATCGATACCGCCGTATAGAGGCATGACGATGCGGATGTCCACTCCCACCTCGGCAAGCGCCTTGGGAAGCGCTCCCGCGACGTCGGCGAGCCCGCCCTCCTTGGCGAACGGCACTATCTCCGCGCTCACCAGGAGGACCCTGCGTTGTTTATCTGTTGTATTGCTCGGCATCTCTATTCTCCAGCTATTACTCAGTGGTTGTCGGTTTGGCCCAATATTCCAGGTTTATTTCAAATATCGAATTGGTCGTCCTGCATTCATGCAGGAAAGCCATATCGGTTTCCGGCACCGCTTCGCCCTTGAGCGCCTGTTCGGCGATCGCGCGCAGTCGCTTGAAATTGGAGTAATGGCGGTCGACGCGCGCCTCCGCGTAGTCTCGGGCGCTCCAGGTGCTGATCAGGAACTGCCAGTCGGAGCTCTCCAGCAGCAGCAGCTCGCGCGCCATCTGCTCTACTATCTCGCGCGCAAGACCCTCCTCGTCGCCCAGCCGGCGGGCTGTCTCCACCATCGCCTTTTCGGCCTCGTAGATCAGCCGCCACGTCCAGTTGTTCCAGTCGTTGAGCCAGATGTAATGGAATCCGCCTTCGCCCCACGATCCCTCCGGAATGTCGACCACGTGGTGCGGCTCAAGAGCCTCCATCGCTGCCGACGCCGTGACCTGCTTAAGGTCGGCATGGGAATCGAACTTGCGGATCGCGGCCTCCAGCCATCGCGGCCCTTCGAACCACCAGTGCCCGAACAGCTCGCCGTCGTAAGGGCTGCAGACCACTCCCGGAGTCCCGTCGGAGCCTTTGTTCTCCGAGAGCAGATCGGCCGTGAGTCGGACGAAGTGATCGCTCTGCTCGTCGATGATGCCCTCCATCCTCTCCGGCTCGTAGACCTGTTTGTCCGCCAGGTCGCTCTTGGCGCTGGTGACGCGCCAGTAGCGGTGCCCGCCCGGGAAGTGCTTCTTGTGAAAATCCAGATAATATCCGTTTCCGGGATAACCGTGCTCGCCGCTCCAGACCTGGATGGTGGTGTGCGGATCGCGCGTGAAGATGGCTACGGGCTTGTTGCCCCCGGTCGAGCTGGCGTAGTAGATGCCATAGGGGGTTTTGGTCACGTCGAGCTCGCGCGGTGTGTATTCCTTCTCGAACTGTTTCCATAGCTGCTGCAAGGCCTCGAAGCGCTCGAGGTAAACGCCGATCGCCTTGCCTCCCTGCAACATGTGAGTATCGACGAAAAAGTACTTGATGCCGGCATCGTGCAGGAATTCCTCGACGCCAGCGCGCAGGACAGGCTCGGTTTCGTCGCCGTCGACCGGCGGGCGCCAAGTGTAGCGCGGCCGGTAGGCGCACTCGGGCAGCCAGATACCTTTGGGATCGCGCCCGTAGTGGCGACGGTAGCTGTCGATGCCTGTTTTTATCTGGGCGCGGACGCACTCGTCGAGGCCGATCAGCGGCAGGTAGCCGTGAGTGGCGGCGCAGGTGATGATCTCTATGCAGCCGTCGTCCTGGAGTTTGCGCAGGCGGGCGATCAGGTCGCGACCGAAGCGGTCGTTGAACAGGCTCCTGATCCTCTCATAGTAAGCCCTCCAGTCTTCCGCAAGGGCCCGTTTGCGCTCGTTACCCATTGTCGAGAATGAAGCCGCGTTCTCCTCGGCGGCCTCGATCTTCTGCTGCAGGTAGGAGTCGAATCCCTCCTTGAAGCGGTCGTCGGCGAGCTGTTCGGTCAGCACAGGCGTTACGCCCATGGTGATAGCCGCCTTGATCCCCTCGCTCTGCAACCGCTCGAGCATCTCGACCAGCGGCACGTAAGTCTCCGCCGCCGCCTCGTTCAGCCAGTCCATGCCGTGGGGCCACATCCCGTGGCCGATGACGTATGGCAGGTGGTTGTGCAGGACGAACGTTATGTAACCGTTGTTCATTTATGCGCCCTCTCTTGTGCGCAATGGCTCAGATGTCAACCTCTCTCAGGAACTTGGCTGCGTCCTCCGGCGGTACAGGGTTGATATAGAATCCCGTGCCCCATTCGAATCCGGCCGTCTTGGTTACCCGGGGTATGATTTCCAGGTGCCAATGCCAGTCATACGTTAGCGTCTCCCAATAGTTCGCCCTGCGCGCCTGGGTGATGATGTTCGGCGCGGTGTGCAGCATGAAGTTGTAGGGCGGATCGTCCAGAGCAACGCTCAGCCGCGCCAACGCCTCTTTGAGGGCCGACGCCATGTGCCCGAGAAGCTCGTTACTGCTCTCGCCGAAGCGGTGCGCATGCACGCGGGGCAGCAGCATCATCTCGAACGGGAAACGCGAGGCGAACGGGCAGTAGACGACGAAGTGTTCGTTGGCAAGCACGATTCGCGAGGCGTCGGCAAGCTCCTGCTTCATCAGGTCGCAGAAGATGCAGCGCTCCTTCATGTGGTAATAGTCCTTTGCCGATTCGAGCTCCAACGCCACAGTCTTGGGTGTGATGGGAGTCGCGATGATCTGCGTATGCGGGTGCGCGAGTGAGGCTCCCGCTTCTGATCCGTGGTTCTTGAATATCAGAACATAGCGGAAGCGCGTATCTTTCATCAGATCGACCAGCCGCTCGCGGTAAGATTGAAGCACGAGTGAAAGTTGGCTTTCGTCCATCGTTGCCATGGTCTCGGTCAGCTCGGGCGTCTCGATCACCACCTCGTGCGCTCCCACACCGTTCATCGTGTCGTAAAGCCCCACTCCTTCGCGATCGAGATCCCCCTCGATCTTGAGGGCGGGGAACTTGTTTGGTACGACACGGATCTGCCAGCCTGGAGTGTCCGGTGCGCTATCCTCCTTGCGGAGGGCGAAGACCTCTGGGGGGGTCTTGTCTTCGTTTCCAGGTGCAAAGGGATCGAACGAGACGGATGTCACGCTCGCCCGCTCATGAGTGAAATCCGTAGGCCTGTGAGCGCGGTCGGTAGCGATGATGACCCATCTGCGCTGGATCGGGTCGTGTCTCAGTTCTGGCATGTTGTAAACCTCAGTTAATCCTGATTTTCATCGGAAAACGGCTTTCGTGCCGTAAAGACGATCTTTATCTCACGCTCTGCGCCCGCCGTCAGCGTGAGCCGCCAGTGCGGTATTATCACCGAGCTCTGATAGTTGAGTTCGAAACCGGTTTCCGATTGCGAGATCGTATTGGATGGAAAATACCAGACCTCCGCCGGAGTGTCCAGGAGCAGGCTCAACTCCATGCCGTTGCGAAGATCGAGTATTCCGAAGTTATCGCATTCCGCGACCGTGCCCGATTGGTCGAGGCGCGAGTTGGGAATATTCTTACCTGAAGAAATATAATTCTGCTGCTCGTCGCTGCCGCTCAGCATCGAGAAATTGAATTCCGGGGCAAAGAGAAATTCGGCCCCGCCGGAGTCGCGGTTCCTGAGCCTGTAGGCGACCGTGAGCTCCGGTCCCGCTAGGGAAATCGTCTTCTCAATGGTCAGCGGAATGATCCCGTCGTCGCTGTAAAGCGCGCCTTCTCTCTTGAGCACGGCGGTGCCCACGACGATCTTGGAATCGTACGGCTGGTTGATGAAGTCTCCCAGTTCGCGGAATGTCCGGTCCTGCATCTGCTGGAGATTCGTGCCGACGTGCAGGCAATGATCCAGCAGCGAGTAACGATTGTGCCAGTCGTAGCGCAGAGCGGCTTTCAGCTCCTCATCCGCTCCCTTGGAGATGTCATGGATGCTCGGCGTGTCGCTTTCCTCGGCCTGGGTTGTTACGGGAGCATCGAACGCCGCGTGGTAAGCCTCGCGCCTGCTCGCCAGGGTGTTGAGCAGGTTGAAATCGAGCGGCCGATAGTCGAGCTCGTAGAGCGCTCCGCCGTAGAGGGGTGCCACGATGGCATTGAGTTCCTCCGACCGGAAGATCAGCTCTTTCTCGCCGTCCATGTTGATGTCGTCCTCAGCGACAACCGGTAAAGCGCCGTCAGGGAATTCCGCCTCGTCTGCCGCTTTCTCGGCGCGGAGCAGGTGAACGTAAACGGCGTGGCGGAGGTGGGGCAGGTAGAGTCCTCCAAAGACACCATGCCAGTAGGCGCAATTGCACTGGGCGCGGTAGAGATCCATCGTGGCGCTTTCCAGGTGCACTTCCGCATCCTCGTCGCTTGCCTCGTCATTCCTCGCCCAAAGGCGCTCTATCCTCTCGCTCAGCGAGAGCGCCCGCTTGTGCATGTTGTTCGTCTCGGCGTACTTGCTGAAGAAGTTGCGCCAGATTCCGCCGCGTAGGAACGGCCGGAAGCGCTCAAGCTGCTCGACGTCCCTCAATTCGTGAACGATCGAGGCGAATTCCTCGGCCTTGCCCGCGGGTAGGGTCCATTCGCTCATTTCGAAATAAGAAGCGGTCGGTAGGTAAACGATTCCTCTCGGCGGCATTTCCGCCAGAACGTCGGCCGGAGTGGCTGTCTCCAGCCAGTCGGAGTTTTCTTCCAGGGCTGCGAAGAATTGCTTGAGCCAGCCGTCCGTGTAGCTCAGGTCGCGGGTTCCGGGCCAGACTCCGAACTTTTCTCCGTCATCCATCATTACTACTACGCTTTTCCCGCTCTCATACGCCCGGCGGAGATATTCGATTGCCTTTTCCGGCGGTTGGAACGGAATCGAATAGCGCAGCGCCTCGCTTATCGGGAAGATGGCGAGCGGCTTACCGTCGTTTTCAGTCACGTAGTAGCCGTCGATCTCTTCCTCAGAGATGCCGGCGCACTTGAAATGGAAATCGTCGATCACCACATAGCGCAGCCCGGTGGCGACGAGAGAGTCGACAACCTGCGGTTCCCACACCCTCTCGGTCATCCAGGCGCCCTGCGGCCGCGTGCCGAAGCGGTCCTCCAGGTAGTAATTCATCATCTCGAGCTGGCCGATGCGGTCGCGCTCCGGAATAGCCGCCAGCACCGGCTCGAAGAAGCCGCTGCCCAGCAATTCGAGTTGTCCACGCATGGTCAGCGCGCCTACCAGTTCAAGGAATGCCGGCTGATGATGCTCGATCCATTCTATTAACGAGCCGCTGAAGTGCGCGCTCATCCTGATGCCGGGAAACTCAGCGAGCTGTCTGAAGAACGGCTCATAAGCGCCCTCGAGCGCGTCTTTGAAGACGAAGTCGAAGTTGCCGACGGGCTGGTGGCAGTGGCTGCCGAAGAGAAATTTTAGTTTTGCCATTGTCTTAGATAGTTAAACCGTCCACATCAGGGAGTCGATGTCATCTGCGGAGCCGCCAAGTTCAATCAAGCGGCCGCGCGGGTGGCGCTCGAGCTCGTTATCTCCATCGGTCAGCGAGACGTAAAATGCAAGGCTGTCTCCGCCGCCCATTAACGGAAAAGGCAGCGCAATCTCCAGAATGTTATCGAATCCGTGCCGCAATTCCTCTGCCTCCTCCTCGCCGTCGCGCATGAAGCGCGGCGGCCTGCCGGAGCCGAATTCAAATCTTATCTCAGCGTTAACGGGGGCAGTGATATAGACCCGTAAGGTCTTGCCGTCAAGTGGTTTCTTGCGGAATGGCTCACGGCCGTCGACGCGCAGGTAGAAATTGCCTCTATCGAAACCGAAAAATATTGTTTCCAATAATGATGAAGTTTGGTGCTGCATGCCGGCGCCGCCCAGCGCGCTGTAACGCCCGGAGTTGACCCATTCCCGATAGCTGCTTTCACGGCCATCCAGTGTCGGAGTGATAAGTCGCAAAGGCTGGGTAATTTCAAGGTCCGCCTCGAGCCGCTTTATCGGGTCCAGCAGATAGTTGGGGGGCTCGATATCCAGGCCTCGGTAGATATTGGAGACATGTTCCCTGAAAAGGATGTCGAACTCAGCAGCGAAAGCGGTCGAGTGGTCGTCGCCGTACCACCAGAACCAGTCGGAGCCCTCTGCGGCTTGCATTTCGCGCCAGGCAAGCACAAGATCGGCGCCGTCAAGAGTCTCGTCCAGTTTCTCGCGTGCCGGGGCGAGCACCTCCCACCCGCGGTTTTTCTCGGGATGCCCGATCCAGGTGGTAAGCGTTCCGTAAATCCAGGAGCCGGCGGTCACGCGCTCCAACCGTTTCTTCTCGATGTCGTCGCGCCCCATTGCCTCGGCTGGAGTAATTGTCTCCAGCCACTCGGTGGCTTGCAGGCGGGAAAAAAGCTCTTCGAAGAATTGGCGGCCGTTGTCCGGGTAGGCGGCCCAGGCGTTCTCTCCGTCGAGGATCACCGACACGACCGGGACGCGCCCATCAGAGCCGGTTTCCGCGATGGACTCCAGGCGGTTGATAAAGTCGTCCACGGCTGTTTCCGCGGGCCAGGTTTGGTAGACGAAAGCGGGGAGGTCCGAAAGCTCGGTGTCGCGGAAGAAGAGAGTCAATTCGCCCGCGGGAGTTGTGAGGACATGCGGCGCGTAAAGCTCTTCGGGGCCTAGCTCGAAGGTCTCCCGCCCGAGGCTGCGCGCCAAAACTGTACGGTCGGTGCCCGCCCAGCGAAGTCCCGCCTCGGCGATCAGCTCGCAGGCTTTCGAACTCACGCTGCCTTCCGACGGCCAGATACCATGCGGTGGCTCGCCAAAAAGGCTGATGTAGCTCTCGACTCCCTCTTTGATTTGCCGGGCGGCGTCATCGGGCCGGCGGAAAGTCGCCTCGGGCAGCGGAAGCCCGGGCACTGCCTCGCGAGCCGATTCCAGGTCGCACAGCAGAGGAAGAATCGGATGGAAATATGGGCTGGTGGTGATCTCGGCGGCCCCCGATTCCCGCAACCGCTTGTAGGGCTCCAGAACGCTGCCTAGGAATTCGCGCTGGGCATCGAGCAGCGCGAGCTTCTCCTCCTCGGTGTAATTGCGCCCTTTCACCAGCAGTGCCGCCACCGGAGCCTGCTCCCGCAACAGCCAACCGCTCCAGGCCAGGTTGAACAGGACTTGGAGATCGCGGAATTCCGCCGGACCGTAACGCTTGAGCGCCTTTTCGTCGACTTCCCGCGACTGGTCGCCCTTGAGCATCAGCAGTTCTCTGAAGCGGGACATGGGCTCGATCTGAGCCTGGCGATGAATCTGAAAGAAATTGGAAAGGATGAATACCTTGTCTTCGTCGCTCAAATCATCCGCAGGAATCCTCGATACCCGCTCGTAGTGGTCCGTAGCCCCGGATGCGTAATCCTGGATCTGCTCCACCAGCGAGGGGACAAGGTTATATGTGATCTTGACTCCCCCGTAGTTTTCCTGCAGCGAAGGGATGTCGGCATAATTCCGCAGAGCGTGCAGCCGCACCCAAGGGAGGAGGTATTCACCGGTCCTGAGATTCTTGTAGAACGGCTGATGCATGTGGAGATAAAAAACCAGGTACAGGCGCTTGCTCATGATGCCTCCGCTCGGTGTTAACGCGATTATACTCTCTACGATATTACCTTCAAACGCGGCTTTCTATGGGTGGTATACTGAAAAGGGCGAATTGGCATGGAGCCTGACTGTGTGGGAATGGATTTTAATCGGTTCTTTACTGGTACTTGCCATTATTGTGCTGGCGCTATTTGCCTGGCTCAGATCGCGCAGTAGCGGGATCGCGATAATAAAAAAAGCCCCCGTTGGATCCGTAACTACAGCCGGTGTCGAATACGAATGGACCTCAGGCTCGTCTCCGGCCTTCAAGATATTCCTCGTTCTGATTTTCGGTTCTATTCTTGTTGGATCTATCGTCTTTTTCTTCATCGATGAAACCGACTTTGTTGATCTGCTGAAGACCGGAGGTGCAGCAATAGCGATGGTGGCGGGATTGCTGGGAAGTTTCTTCAAGAAGAAGACTTACCAGATAACCGGCGAGGGCCTCTATGGAATCCAGCAGAGCGGCAAGGAGCCCCACATGATTTTCGCCTGGTCTGAACTGCTGTGGTTCAAGCCGGGAAGTAGTGGTTTCAAGTTTTTCCTCAAACCGAACATCCCCCGAAAAACTCCCTCTGGCGGCACAAGTTTTTCTGACAGTAAAAATATCTACTGCGGCAAACACGCGATGCTGGTCAACAGCATCATCATGGCCCGCGGGATTCCCACTAGCCCTCAGGAGAATTGATCTACTTTCTCTTGCGTTGATATCCTGATTTGATATTATTCGTTTATACCAATTTATGTCCGACCGGAGGCAAGCCATGCTCTTCGATAACCTCGATGCGCTTTACAAGGCGTCATCGAATTACTTAACCATCACCGGGGACGGCATTTCCAATCTCCAGAAAGAAGTCTTCGTCGAGCGCTTCGTCGACGACCTCGCCTATAACGCCGTCTTCAATCCCGACCGCGACGTCGTCGATGCCTGCCGCTGGCTCATCTGGCACGCCGCGCGCGAATGCGGTGCCTGGGCGGCCTCGATCAACGACTTCTACTTCGCCCGGGGCAGGGGGGAGTACGCCGACCTGACGGTACCCGCGGTCAACCTCCGCGGCCTGACCTACGACGCGGCGCAGGCGATGTTCAACGTCATCAACCGCGAAAACATCGGCGCCTTCATCTTCGAGATCGCCCGCAGCGAGATCGGCTATACCGCCCAACGGCCCGCGGAGTACGTCACCAGCGTGCTCGCAGCGGCGGTCAAGAGCGGCTACGAGGGCCCGGTCTGCCTGCAGGGCGACCACTTCCAGTTCAAGGCCAAGGCCTACCTCGAGATCCCCGAGCAGGAGCTCAACAACATCAAGGCGTTGGTATTGGAAGCGATGGAAGCCGGCTTCTACAACATCGACATCGACGCCTCCACACTCGTCGATCTCGACTACCAGACGCTGGAGGAACAGCAGAAGCTCAATTACGAGTTGACGTCGAAGATCACCGAATTCGTGCGCAGGCACGAGCCCGAGGGCGTAACTGTCAGCCTCGGCGGGGAAATCGGCGAGGTCGGCGGCAAGAACAGCACCGTCGAGGAGATGCAGGTCTTCATGTCCAAGCATCTTGAGACGCTGAGCAAGATGAATCCGGCGGCCACGGGCATCAGCAAGATCAGCGTGCAGACAGGCACCAGCCACGGCGGCGTCGTCCTGCCCGACGGCTCGATCGCAAAAGTGGCGATCGACTTCGACACCCTCGAGAAGATCTCCAAGGCGGCCGTCAGGGATTTCGGCATCGCGGGCGCGGTGCAGCACGGCGCCTCGACACTCCCCAAGGAAGCCTTCGACAAGTTCGCAGTGACCCAGACCTGCGAAATCCACCTCGCCACCGGCTTCCAGAACATCATCTACGACCACGGCAACTTCCCGGCTGAGCTGAAAGGCGAGGTCTACGGGTGGATCAACGCCAACCTCGCGGGCGAGCGCAAGGAGGGGCAAACCGACGAGCAGTTCTACTACAAGACCCGCAAGAAAGGTTTCGGTCCCTTCAAACAGAAGATGTGGGATATGCCGAAGGAGATCAAAGAGCCGATCCTCAAGGCTCTCGAGGACGAGTTCGCGACTATCTTCGGCAAGCTGGCAATTTTCGGCAGCAGGGAGCTGATGCTGGGCATAACCAAGGAAGTCTTCGTGCCCAAGGCAAAGCCGCTCTGCATGCGCTGAGACTGACAGCGTAAAACGAACTAAAGCCGCCGGAAACGGTTTAATTCCGGCGGCTTTTAACGTCCGTTCGGGTTTCGTTATTCATCCCCGAAGCTGATGCCGAGGGCGCGGGCTACCTTCACCATCTCGCCGTCAGGATTGACCAGCTTGCTTCCGGAGATCGCCTTTTCGATCGGGACCGAAGTAATCTTGTCGCCCTCGATGCAGGCCATGTGGCCGAACTTGCCCTGGGCGATCAGGTCGACGGCGGCGCAGCCCATGCGGCTGGCCAGCACGCGGTCGAAAGCGTTGGGGCTGCCGCCGCGCTGGAGGTGTCCGAGCACAACGACTCGCGACTCAAGCCCCACGTATTGCTCGATGCCTTCCTTCACTCGGTAGCCGATGCCGCCTAGGCGCGGCATGCCGAAGCGCTCATCGCCCTCCTCGACCAACGTCATCTCCGCATCATCCTTCATCTTCGCGCCCTCGGCCACCACCACGATCGAGAAGTCGCGTCCCTTGGCGCGGCGCTCGTGGATCTTCTTGGCCACCTGGTCAAACGAGAAGGGGATCTCGGGTATGAGAATGACGTCGGCGCCGCCGGCAATGCCCGCATACAGCGCGATCCAGCCCGCCTCACGGCCCATCACTTCCACGATCATCACGCGGTCGTGGCTCTCGGCGGTGCTGTGCAGCTTGTCGAGCGCCCAGGTGACGATGTCGACCGCGGTCTCGAAGCCGAAGGTGCGGTCGGTGCCCAGCAGGTCGTTGTCGATCGTCTTGGGCACGCCGACTACAGGGCAGTCGAGCTCGTGGAATCGATGCGCGATCCGCATCGTGCCGTCGCCGCCGATCAGCAACAGGGCGTCGATTTTCATATCCAGCATGCGCTGGATTACCAGGCCGGAGAGGTCGACGGCAACCAGCTTGCCCCCGCGCTCACTCGGATAGGAGAAGGGGTTGCCGCGGTTGGAGGTGCCGAGCACCGTGCCCCCCTTGGCGAGGATGCCCTTGACGTTTTCCTCAGTGAGCTCGACATTGCCCTCCCCCGTAATCAGCCCCTCAAAGCTCTCGCGGATGCCCAGTATGCGCCAGTCCTGCTCTCTCTTGATCTTGCGGACCGCCGCCCTGATGACCGTATTCAACCCGGGAGCGTCGCCACCGCCCGTTGATATAGCAACAGTCTTGATATTCGGTTTCTTTGCTTTTGGCATCTTCCCCGTCCTCATAGTCTTTTTAGATGAATGCTTCGCAATGCTATCACCGCACGCACCCCGCCTCAAGCGTGGGGGTTGGCCTCTTGCCTTCCAGGTTCTAAATTAATAGAGTGTACCCCACAAGTGGAACCGGCAGACGAACGACCTGGAGAAGCGGTAATGAGGACGAAAATAGCCATACTCACGGGCGGTGGTGATTGCGCCGGACTCAATCCGGCGATCAAATGGGTGACCAACACCGCTCTCGATCCTTTCGAGGAGGAGCGCAGGGGAGGGCGCTACGAGGTGGTAGGTGTCCGCGAGGGCTGGAAAGGCTTGATCGAATACGATCCCGGCACCCCCGGCATGGATTCGCCCTGGATCGAGGATCTGACCGAACGGAAAGTCCGCAACTGGGACCGCGCCGGAGGCACGTGGCTGGGCTCCTCGCGCACCAATCCGTTCGATAAGAAGAAGAACCAATCTAAAAGGCTGCTGAGGAACATCGACGCGCTGGGCATCGACGTGATCGTGGCCATCGGCGGCGAGGACACCCTCGGAGTTGCCCACCGGCTCCACCAACACGGTATCAAGGTCGTCGGTATTCCCAAGACGATCGACAAGGACCTCGGAGGCACCGACTATTCTCTCGGCTTCCAGACGGCGCTGGAGATCATCACGCGAGAGATCGACATGCTGCGTACTACCGCAGGCAGCCACGGCCGTATCTTCGTAGTCGAGACCATGGGGCGCCACGCCGGCTGGCTGGCGCTGGAGGGCGGCATCGCCAGCGGCGCATACATTATCCTGATTCCGGAGTACGATTTCGATGCGGACCACGTTTGCGATCTACTCGTGCGCCGCAGGAACACGGGCGTGAGGTACTCCATCGTAGTGATCGCCGAAGGCGCCAAGGCCAGTGGTATGGACGAGGCGGTTTCCCAAAGCGACATCACCGTCGATTCGTTCGGACACAAGACACTTGGGGGCGTCGGCAACTGGCTGCGGGCGCGGATTGTCGATAGAACCGACTTCGATACCCGCGCCGTCACTCTCAGTCACCTGCAACGCGGCGGCCTGCCGTGCGCCTACGACAGGCTGATAGGGCGTAATTTCGGCGTTGCCGCGGTCGACCTGATCGAGCAGGGCCTGTTCGGACAGATGGTCTCCTACAAGCAGGGCGTCATCACCTCCGTTCCGTTGACTGATGCGGTGGACAAGCTGCACGTCGTCGATGTGGATGAGTACTACGACACGGAGCGTTACAACGGGCGACGGAAAGGCATCCTAACTTCGATCAGCCCGGGAGTAGTGGTTGAAGGGGAGCAACGGTAACCCGGGATTGGCGTCGCTGGATGTCGTACTGACGCGAGGGTGGTGTTTTTCGGTTTTTCCAGACATAAGCATTTCCGGCTCGCAAGACACAAAATGCAGCGTAGCGAGATCGGTAAAAACACTAGATTAGGGTGTCGCAAACCGGGCCGGGCCAAGGGAGCGGAATGCCAGTATCTGTTGAAATACAAGGAATTATGTGCTACCATTCTTGTCTATTCGGCGGCCCCTTTTGATAGATTTGCTGTAAAATCAGGAGAGGACTGCTGTGCGATTCGTCACGTAAAAGACAATCCCCCAATCCTCCGCAATTCTGGTCTTGTCGGCGGCGGAGCACACCCGCATTCCTCAACCGGCATCGTTAGACTACGCCGAGACAGGCGGCAATGGAATGTTGCACATTGAAACGGCCATAGCCAACTGAAACAGCATTAAAGACGGCTTCTTTGCGGGAGATCGCCGTTATTTGTTGCAAATGAAGGGCTTATGTAAACTTGTAGCAGTTGGTACGATTTTTGTTAATGGAAGGGATTGATATTAGGATTCTAGTTTGAGCGCGGAGACAACTTTTCGAATTAAGGGAGTTACTGAGATGCGGAGTAAAACAACAAAAACAGCGGGCATTGGTTGGATTGCCGTCCTGGCTATTATAGTCGGGATGATCAGTCTCGCTGTATTCGGAACGCCAGCGCAGCATGCCGCAGTGAAAAAACCTTACCCCGTGCTGCTGATTCACGGCTTGTCAAGCAATCCCGAGAGTTGGAAGAGCCTGCCCCAGTACCTCGAGAACCG
>CBFCZO010000021.1:0-41587 GCA_965602675.1 uncultured bacterium
ACGAAATAGCTGCCGAAAATGTAACCACCCTGCATCGTCGGATCGCCGGAGTCGGGAGCGCTGACGCTGTCGTACATGTACTCGCCCTGCACCGAGAACGGCCCGAAGATCAGCAATCCCTCCACACCGAGGGTGTTGGCAGAATCCGCTGAAAAACTGCCCGTGTCCACATAACGGTTGGCCAGGTGCACTTCCGGCCGCTGGCGGAAACGCAGCGAGCCGCCCTCGTTGACGCCCGTGTAATGATAGCCGACGCCTACGTGCAGCAGGTCATTGCCTTCGCTCCAGGGCAGGAAAGTCACGCGGCCGCTGATGTTGTAGGTGTCGTCGTGCGCCCGCGCCTCACCGTAATCATTGGCCTCGGTGAACACGCCCAGGCCCCAGGTGATGTTCTGCGCCTTGTTGGCGCCGAGAATGCTGAGACCGGTGTTGCGGCCGGGGGCGAAAAGGTCGGCCAGGCTGCGCTCCATGAACGTCGTATATTTGCCCGAGGTTAACTGCTCCAGACTGAAAGGTTCCTTGTAGTGCCCGATGCGCAGCTTGCCGAATGGCAGCTTGGTCAGCCCGATATAAAGGTCCTTCACCTTTATTTCGCCGCCGGAAAAGGAATACCTCGCCATGAACTCGACGTTGTTGTAAACCTCCCCGGAAAAATAGAGCCAGGCCGCCCGAAACTCGTTGCCGCTCACGATCTCGCCGAAGGCGCTCTTTACCTCCTCGTCGGCGCTGCCCCACATCCAGTCGTGGAACACGCGCCCGCCGAAGCTCAGCTTGAACAACCCATCGGCGCTGTTCACCCTGAAACCGTCGCGCCACTCGATTGTGAAGCCGTCCTTCTTCGTGTCCTCGTCGTTAGCTTTCGAGAGCGAGGCGGCGAGCCCGAGCAGTCCCACAGCCATGGCGAGCGCTGCAACCATAGATATGGGCCGTAAAAACGTATTAAGGAATTTCACGATTAACTCCTGATGACCAATCGGATATAAGGATAACGTAAAATTCTATTTTAAAGCCCTGCTAAAAGCCAGGTCAACTTAAAACAAAGTCTTTGTAAATCCGTAATAATCAACCATTTGTATTTTTAAAATCGATAAATATGGCTCATTGCGGCATGGTTGAGCAAGGCAATCTTGGGAGCGAACGGGGGGGTACTATGTGTTCCGCGCGCACTGGGTGGAGGCGATGGTTTACCACCTCCCGTTAGACCTGCGGGAGTTGCCGTTGCGCGTCTGAGTCGGCATGTCGGGCAGCGTGCCGTTTTCCTCCGTCCGCCCGAAAATCATCTTGCCCGCGGTGGTCTGCAGCACGGAGGTGACCACGAGATCGACTGTCTTGCCGATCAGGTGCTGCGCGTTGTCGACGACAATCATCGTACCGTCGTCGAGGTAGCCGATGCCCTGGTTGGCTTCCTTGCCTTCCTTGAGGATGAAGACCTTCATCAGCTCGCCAGGCAGGACCACCGGCTTCAGCGCATTGGCCAGCTCGTTGATGTTGAGGACCTCGACGCCCCGCAACTGCGCCACCTTATTGAGATTGAAGTCGTTGGTGACGATCTTGCCGCCCATCAGCCGCCCCATCTCGATCAGCTTCAGGTCGACTTCGGGAACCTCCGGAAAATCCTTCTCAGAGATGACGACATTGACCGACGCGTTCTGCTGTATCTTGTGCAGAATCTCCAGCCCGCGACGGCCGCGGTTGCGCTTGAGCGGCTGGCTTGAGTCGGCGATCTGTTGCAGCTCTTTCAGGACAAACTTCGGCACAACCAGCGTGCCGCCGAGAAAACCCGTCTCGCAGATATCCGCGATGCGACCGTCGATGATGACGCTGGTGTCGAGGATCTTGAACCGACGCCGCTCCTGCTCCGCCGCCAGCAGGGTCTTGATGTTGATCGGCTTCAACCAGCGGCCGCGCTGGACGCCGAAAACCAAACCCGATAGCGACATGGCAATGATAACCACGTAGCGCACGCCGCCCCACGAGGCAGCGGCCTCGGGAGCCATGCCGCTGAAAATCAGCGAATTTATTATGGTCGCCAACCAGGCGGCGACCACGAAGCCGGCGATACCGCCGATGATCATTCCCGGTGTACCCCGCTCCAGCAGCGTGACACCCCCCACCAGCAACAAGGCGAGCAACGCGCCCAGTATTGCTCCGGCAACAGGCTCAATCCCGTTGCCGAACTGCAATGGAGGCCACATGAATCCCACCAGAGCGGCAAGCACGACTATTACTGTCTTGGTCAGAAGATTTAACATATAGGCCATTTCCACTTTCAAGATTATAAATCCTGCATAAGAAACTATAAGATATTACTTCACTTGGGGCGGCTCTATTTCTACGAGATCCCGTGTGAAATGCGGAATGGTAATTTAAACTCCCGCAATGATCAAGTGATTATCCGCTACATATGCCCCGTTAATGCTTAAAGATTATCACCAATCGAGCGATACGTCATTCACCTCCAATCGGCTGCTTTGACGCAAAGACCACCCGAGAGTGCCTTGCCTCCCAACCGGCAGTCAGCTACAATTCCGATCTACTCTAAATAGGGGCAGGCTGACAATAAACCGTAAACTTCCGGCGGAGAAAGCGGAAACAGGGGTCTGGGATTCTTATGAGCACCACAGCGGAACGGCTGCTACCGCACGACATCGAATGCGAAAAATCCGTACTCGGCGCGATTCTTCTCGACGGCGGACTCTTCAATCAGGCCGCGCAACTCCTGCAGCCCGACGATTTCTACATGGAAAGCCACAGGGCCATCTATCGAGCCTATGTCGCAATCGGCGAAACCAACGCAGCAGACGCCATCGACATCGTCACCGTTCAGGATAAACTCGCCCGCGAGGGCAGCAGTCTGGAGAGCGTCGGCGGAGCCGCTTACCTCAGCAGCCTGATCGACGGACTACCTCGCTACAGCAACATCGAACACTACGCCAGGATAGTGAAAGACAAGTCGCTGTTGCGAAGGCTCATCACCGCAGGCACCAAAATCGTCAACGAATGCTATCTGGCGGAGGACGACATACGCAATATCATCGAGCGCGCCCAGAGCAACGTCTTCGGCATCTCCGATGAAAGCTTCCGCAGCGGATTCGTCGGGGTCGACACGCTGGCCGCCCCCACGCTCGAAAAACTCGCCAAAATGGTTGACGCGCGCAGCGGCATCACCGGCGTCCCCACCGGATTCCTCGACTTCGACAATATCACCGCGGGCCTGCAGGGGAGCGACCTGATCGTGCTCGCGTCGCGCCCGGGCATGGGAAAGACATCCTTGGCGCTGAACATCGCGCAGCATGTCGGCCGCGCAGGCCTCGCGGCGGGTGTCTTCAGCCTTGAAATGGACATGGACCAGCTCTTCATCCGCATGCTCTGCTCCGAATCCAGGGTTAACAGCCAGCGCGTGCGAACCGGACGCATCAGCGACGATGAGTTCAAGCGGCTCGCGCCGCGCCTCGATTCTTTCATGCAGAGCAAGATTTTCATCGACGACACACCAGCTCTCGGCCTCATGGAAGCGCGAGCCAAAGCGCGGCGGCTTAAGGCGGAGCACGGGCTCGACATACTGGTGTTCGACTACCTGCAGCTGATGGTTTCCGGCCAGCGCTTCGAAAACCGCAACCTCGAGATCGGCCACATCACGCACGGCCTCAAAGCTATGGCAAAGGAACTCAAGGTGCCCGTGCTGGTGCTCAGCCAGCTGTCGCGAGCCCCGGAGAACCGCAGCGACCACAGGCCGATGCTCTCCGACCTGCGAGAGAGCGGCAACATCGAGCAGGACGCAGACCTGGTCTGCTTCCTCTACCGCGACGAATACTACAACCCCACTGACGAGAACGCCGGCCTGGCAGAGCTGATTATCGCCAAGAACCGCAACGGCCCCGTTGGGATCGTCCAGCTCGTCTTCTTCAGCGACTTCACTCGGTTCCAGGACTACACTCCCGTGGCCGAGGAGTGATGAGATGAGTCTTATCCGCGATTCCATCAGCGCCATCGGCAGGCTGGTCGTCAACTTCTTCGAAGACGCAGGCATGGCGGTTATGCTCTGGTTCAAGGCCACCGTCCTCGTCTTCTTGCCGCCGTGGCGCTTCCGCATCGTCTTCAAGCAGTGCGAGCAAATAGGGCTGCGATCGCTGCCGGTCGTCATGGTCAGCGCCACGTTCATCGGCATGGTTTTCGGGATGCACAGCTTTTCCGGATTCTCACGATTCGGCGCGTCGAGCCTCGCGCCCACAGTGGTCGCGCTCGCTATCACCAGGGAAATGGCACCAGTCATCACCGCGTTGATGGTGGCAGGGCGCGCCGGAGCCGCGATGACGGCCGAGATCGGCAGCATGAAAGTCACCGAGCAGATCGAGGCCCTCCGCACTCTTGCCACAAACCCGATCAAATACCTCGCGGTTCCCAGGCTTATCGCGGGCACGTTAATGCTCCCGATGCTCACCATCTTCGCCGACGCATGCGGCCTCTTCGGCGGCTACATCGTCAGCACAACCATGATGGGTATGTCGCCCCAGCTCTACATCCACTCGACGTGGGACGCGCTATACCCCTCCGACATTCTCGGCGGGCTAATGAAAGCAACCTTCTTCGGCTTCGCTATCGCGCTCATCTGCACACATTACGGCTTCAAAACCAAAGGCGGCGCGGAAGGCGTCGGCATCTCAACCACCAAAAGCGTCGTCGTCTCGTCGATGACCATCCTGATCTCCGACTTCTTCCTCACCAGACTGTTGATGTGGGGCTAAGGGTAAACGATGGCGGATGGAACCAATGACGGCCTCATGATCAAGCTCGAGGGCATCCACAAGTTCTTCGGCGGCAAGGATGTGCTCAAAGGCCTCGACCTCGATGTCCAAAAGGGGGAATCGGTCGTAGTCATCGGCGGCAGCGGCTCCGGCAAGTCGGTCATGCTCAAGCACATTATCGGCCTGATCAAGCCCGACAAGGGGCGCGTGTACATCAACGGCATCGACATAACCGATCTGCCTGAGCGAAAAATCAACGAGGTCCGCCGCGATATTGGCATGCTGTTTCAGGAGGGCGCCCTGTTCGACTCGATGTCCGTTTGCGAAAATGTCTCCTTTTCCCTAGCCGAACACACCAACATGAAGAAAAATGAAATCCGCGAGCGCGTGGCTCACTGGCTCAAGGAGGTCGGGCTCGCGGGAATCGAGGACCTCCGACCCTCCGAGCTCTCGGGAGGAATGCGCAAGCGCGTCGCGCTCGCCCGAGCACTCGCTTACGAGCCGAAGATCGTACTCTACGACGAGCCTACAACCGGACTCGATCCCATCATGGCCGACGTCATCAACTCCCTGATCAAAGAACTCAACGAGAAGCTGGCCGTTACAAGCGTCACCATCACTCACGACATGACAAGCGCCGTTAAGATTGCCGATCGCATCGCCATGCTGTACGATGGAAGGATAATTGATTCCGGCACACCGGACGAGATCATGAATTCGGATAATCCTTTCGTGAACCAGTTTGTCTCCGGCAACGCCGAGGGGCCGATTAAGATTGCCGATTAGAGGATTCTTATGAGCTCCGAGTTCAGAGTTGGAGTGTTCGTGGTTATCGGGTTGGTGATCATCACCTACTTCCTGATCAACATGGGAGACTGGCCGTTTCTTGGCGAGGCAACCAATACCTACACGCTGGAGGCCGGATTCAGCAATGTGGTCGGCCTCTCAAATGGAGCCAACGTCGTCCTCAGCGGAGTGAAAATCGGAGAAGTCTCCGATATCCGCCTCGAAGGCCAGCAGGCGCTCGTGATCATGATGATCTACGAACACATCGTCTTTTCCGAAAGCTCGGTCGCACGCATAACCTCCATCGGCCTGCTGGGACAGGCCGTTGTCGAAATCATACCAGGGCTGAAACCTGGTGAGCGCACCGCCCGTGAGGTCGGCAGGATCGGAAGCCTAAAGCCCGTTACGATGGACCAGTTGGTCTCGGTTATCGGCGATATCGGGGACGACGTCACCGAGGTCGTCAGCTCGGTCCGCGATTTCCTGGGTGTCGAGGGAGGCAAGGAACGCATCCAGCAAACCCTGACAAACCTGCTCGACTTCTCCGAAATGCTCGATGAGGTCGTCCGCGAAAACCGGCTGCAGATCAAGCGCTCGGTCGACTCGCTCGAGCTCCTGTCAGTTTCCTCGCGCGATAAGTTGCCGACCATCCTCGACGATATCCAAACGCTGAGTACCGAACTGAAGACGCTTGTCGAAGGCCGGAGGGATGACGTCGATCAGAGCATCGGCAAGACGCGCGAGCTGATCGATAAGCTCGATAAAGCCGCGGAGACCCTGCAGGCTATCCTCGACAAAATCAACAAGGGCGAAGGCGCCGTCGGCAAGCTCATCAACGAGCCGGAGATGGTCGATAAGGCCGAACAGATCCTGGAACGCGCCGACTCCCTCATTACAGACGTCCAGGACATCTTCCACAAACCCTCGCAGATGTCCCTCAATTACGGCTTCCGCATGCAGTACTACGGACGAAGTGAAGATTTCAAAGGCTATTACAGGCTCACGCTCAACGTCAGCAAGCGCGACTCCTTTGCCTTCGAATTGATAAATGACCAGATCCGAAATAAGCCTCCCGTCTTCCAACAGAATGACTTATCCGAAGAGCCGATAGTCGATCTCGGCGACGAATTCACCTTCTCTGCCACCTACGGGCGCAGGTTCCTCGGCGGACAAATGCGCTTTGGGATCATCGAAGGTTCGACAGGTGCGGCGTTTGAAATCGGCAAAGACACGGATTTTTTCCAGTTTGTCCTCGAGGGTTACGACTTCGGCAGAGACGACGGCCCCCATCTGCGCATCTCCACAAATTTCCGCATCTGGCAAGGATTGTTCCTCACCCTCGGATACGACGATCCCATCGATGAGGACAGATCGCAGATCTTCTACGGCGGCGGATACAGGTTCTGATAACATTCCTCCACTTTTGCGCTCAAAGGCAAACAGGTCTAATATTGGCTGGGTGTTTATCAACACAGTTCCATTGCACCGCAATTCAAACGGACTGGTATCTTGCCAAAACATCGCTACGGGTGATCAGATGACATTATCTGTTAGTCCGCCGGGAAGAAAGACCGACGGCGGCTGTCTGCTAAATCTGTCTATTCCTGCCGCAGCCTTCCTATTGGTGCTTGCCGCAGTTTCCGCTTTCACGCTGCTGGCCGCAGCCGGATGTGGAAGGCCCGAGCAGATCGACCCGCGAGTGCAGGGCGAGATAGAAGACACTCTGGAAGAATTCTACGAATCGCTCTCCGAGGGTGACGCCGAAAGTCTGGAGGACTTCATCACCGGCGAGCTCGAAGATCAAATAGAAGCCGCAAAAGCTGAAAACACCCTGGAACGGCTAGTGGGATTCTACTGGGAAATCGAGTTCGATGAACTCGACGATCTCGACATCGATGGCAAAGACGCCGAGGCCGATGTGATACTGAAGCGGGGCGGCCTCGAATACGAACAGGAACTGGAACTCGAACTCGACGACGACATCTGGAAAATCAGCTCAATGGGAAAACTCAAGGCCGCAGGCTCCGGCGACGCGGAGGAGGCACTGAGACGGGCGGCGCATACCGTTTTGACTGCTATGAAAAACGTCGATCCCGAAACCATCAGAGCTGTCGCTACAGAAGACTACCTGCAATCCGAACTGATCGGATACTTCGACACCATCGAAAGGATGGCGGACGACCCCGATGCCCGGGAGCAATGGAAACAATCCTGGGGAACACTCGCCTGGGAAATCGAGAAAATCGAGCCCTTCGAAGCCTCGCCCGATATGGGGATTGTGATTGCCTCCGTCACGCGTGAATCATCAACTATCAAGTGGCAGCTGACCTTCCACCTAGTCGACGGCGAATGGAAATGGGCAAATGTCCGGCCGGCGGAGGAAGATGAACCCCAGGGCCAGGAGGAAGGCGAAACCGCCGCGCGGCCCCAGGAAGAGCCGCGTGCCGAATTGAGACAGGGCGAATGCACAAATGCATCCGCGCTAAGCGTGGGCGGCGGCATCGGCGGGGTCCTCTCGGGGGCTGATAAAATCTATTACAAATTCGAAGTGGCAAGCACCGACCTCTACTCCATTTACGCCTCCGGCGAGGCCGACACGCTCGGTATTCTCCTGGACGCGACATGCACGGAAATCGAGGAAAACGACGACGACGGGCCGGGCGACAATTTCCTCATCGTCCGCTATCTTGAGGAAGGCACCTATTACGTGGCCGTGCGGGGCTTCTCCGCGGACGCTGGAGGCGAATTCAGACTATACGTGATAAAGGGCGAAATAGATCTGCCGCCGGACGACGAAGCGGCGGAGGCAACGCCCTCGGAGCATTGAGATCGTTTCAGGGGGTAGCAATGCACGATAAGCTGATAGGTTTGATGAACAAGTATCGGGCGCTCCGCTCGGAGCGTGATGCCGGGCGCATCAGCGACGACGAGTACAAAAGACAACTGGAGACCTCGGCCGTCGCCGATCCCCGCGACGAGGGCTGTTGGTGGAACATCAGCCCGGAATCGGGGCTCTGGATCTACTTCGACGGCAAAGAGTGGGCACAGAGGGCACCCGAAGGATTCGACCCGATGGTCTCGACCTCAGCTCCGGTCACCGCCTCGCACCCGGCCGGCAAGGGCGGCGGGGCCGCCTGGATCTGGCTTATCGTCGTGCTTGTCGTCGTCGCAGCTCTCGCCGCCGGCAGCGTCGCGATTGTCTTCAATCTCACCCGGGGAGGAGCCCCGAGCGGCGATGCGGCGGAAAAGGTCGAAGACGCCTTGATAGATTTCTACAAAGCCGCTGACGATGCGGACTACGGCGATCTTAAGGACCTGCTCACCGGCCGCCTTGCCGATGACATCCGGGAGCGGGAGGATGATGGAGATCTGCGGGAATATCTGAGTACCTACAACGGGGCGCGAGCTGGCATAGAGGATGTCGAAATCGACGGCGACGAGGCGGAAGCCAGGGTCGTGCTCGAAAAGGGCAATCAGCGGTTCGAGCAGGATGTCGACCTCGAACTTGTGGACGGCAACTGGAAAGTCGCCAAACTCGGCTCGCCCGAGCTCTTGGCGCAGGGTGATCGCAGCCGCGAACGTGAGCGCGAGCCTCTCGATCCCATCGGCGGCGGGGGTGACACCGAGCAGCAGATCCGCGACCTTCTCAATGACTTCCTCACCGCATTCAGAAGTTACGATCTCGACAGGATGAGAGGGATGCTGGCCGGACAGGCGCTGACGGAAATGGCCGAGCTGGAAGCGGTTCGTAACGATCCCGAACAATTCGAGGCAGTTAAGGAATACATGCAACAACTCAACTGGGAAATCAGAAATCTGAAGATCGAGGGCTCGGGCAACCGCGCCACGGCCATGATCTATCTCAGCCTCACCGAGGAGCCGCAGAGCGTGACTCTCGAACGCACCGGAAACCAATGGAAAATCACCAGGATCGAGGAAGAGGCGTCAGACGAAGACGACGACTATTACTACTGATGCCCGATTCACCGGCCTTAGGGCTTTGACTTCAGCCCTCCGCCCAACGCAGCGCGAAAGCGGCATAGTACTCCGCCGACCTGATAACATCTTCAGCTTTCACCTGGTCGGCGGGCGTGTGCGCGTGCTTCTCCTCCCCCGGACCGAACCCGAGCGACGGTATTCCATGAATCCCCATAGTCGCCACGCCGTTCGTCGAAAACGCCCAGACTCCCAGCTCTGTGTCCATTCCGAACTGTGAACGATACGCCTCAACAGCGCTCACCACGAGAGGATCGCCTTCGCGCATCAGCCAGGGCGGAAAATAAGCTTTCGCCGGGTACTTCAAGCCAGTGTGGCTCTCGACCTCACACTCAGGCACCCGTAGCCGCGCTCCGGCTTGCCAGACAGATTCGAGAACGGCAATTTCCTCGAGCGCCGATTCCAGCGTCTCGCCCTCCGTCAGCCGCCTGTCGAGGTGCAGCGTGGCGCTGTCGGCTACGGCGCAGAGCGAGGGGGCAGTCGAGCGGATGTCCGTCACCGTCACGGTCCCCTTGCCCAGCGGAGAATCGCTTGCCAACCGGGCGTTCAGCCGCTCGATGTCCAATATCACCGGGGCGATCTTGTATATCGCGTTTTCGCCGCGCTCGGGCGCCGAACCGTGGCACGAAACTCCTTGCGTCTCGATCTCGATCTCCAGCCGGCCGCGCTGGCCGATATGGATCTGCATTCCGGTCGGCTCCGTCAGCAGCACGGCTTCGGGGACGATCCCGCCTTCCCGGATGATGTGGTCCCAGCAGAGCCCCTCGTAATCCTCCTCGAGCACCGACGCAGTGACGATTACCGAGACGTCGTCGGGCACGCCGATCCTCTTCAAAACACCGCCTGAGTAGACGGCCGACGCCAGACCGCCCTTCTGGTCGGATGCCCCCCTGCCGTAGACAACTCCGTCGCGGAAGACGGCACCAAAAGGATCGACTTCCCAACTGTCGGGATTGCCTACTCCCACCGTATCGCAATGCCCGTCGATCGCCAGGATCCTGTCTCCCGAGCCGATCCTGCCGATCAGGTTACCCATCGGATCCACGGTTACCTCGTCATAATCCAGCTCCGCCATTTCGCGCCCGAGGCGCTCGATAACTTCCGTCTCCTTGGCGCTGAACGACGGGATGGCCACGATCTCGCGGAGGAATTCCGTCAAATCCTCTCCCAACGAATCGGTTCTTCTCTTTATCTCTTCCTTCATCTGCTCTCCCAGCGGGGCTTGTGGATCAACAAAGCCGGCCTGGCTATTGGTGATCGGGGTTGTAACGCCTGACTTTGCTGGTCGAAATCCCTTGTCTAACCAGCCCCGCGGCGACCATCAGCGCGCACAGCACACCGTCCAGCACGGGTGCGCCGAGTTCGTTCTGCATCTCCCCGGCCAGGCCTGTCATGCCGGCGCAGCCGAGCACGACCACCTCCGCACCATCTTCCTCGATCGCCGCCCGGGCTGTTTCCAGATATTTTTCCCTGTCGCTGCTGCCCGACATCCCCGCCGACGGCGCCCGCACTGAGGCCAGCTGGCCCTCAAGGTGATAATTGCGCGCCAGTGCTTCCTTGTTGGGCACCGAATGCGGATCCGTCGAGACCACCGAAAACCTGTGGCCTAGCATCGTAGCGACTTTCATCGATGCTTCGCCGATGCCGACTACCGGCTTCCTCGTGATCTCCTTCAGCAAATCGAGATTAGGATCGCAGTGGCATGCCACCACGAAAGCGTCGTACTTTTCCTCGTTCGCCCGCACAAGCTCGATCATCCCCGCCGCGGCAGCCGCCTGGTCGCCATAGGTCTCGATGAACTGCGGCGCTCCCGGGGTCGGCAGGCAATCAACTTCGAACTCGCCATCTGCATACTCCCGCCCGCCGGCCAGGATTGCCGAGGTCATCGCAGCATCGCTGTTGGGATTAATGATTAGAATTCTCATAGCCCACACCTCACTCGATCAGCATGAAGGGCGAGGATGTTTTATCGCCCGCAAGCTTCTGGTCGATCTTTTCCTCCGGGTAACTCAGCAGCCGCATGAATTCGCGGGACACACGCTCTTGGGCTGCCCCGTCGTAGCGGCCCGCTTCCCTCATCTGCAGCTGTTGCGCCTTGAGATCGAGGTAGCGCCGCAGCACCGCGTCGTCGTCGTAATAGAGAACCGACCACTTCCCCCGAGTAAAATCTTCCGACTGCAAACCCGTGACCATCAACGACTTCTCGATATACGACCTGATCCCGAAGCCCTCCACAATCCGCTCGGAGGCCTCCCTCAGCAGCTCGTAATCCTCCGGCTTCAGCGGAGGGCTCAGCGCCAGCTTCTTCACTCCGCAGGCCACCATCTCCGCGAAGCAGTTGATCATCCCGAGCTGGAACGAAATCCTGTCTATCTCCAAGTCCCGCCTATCGGCTCTCATCTAAAGCCTCCTCAAAGGATATATCTCACCTAACAGACGGTGCGACCTTAATATAATTGCGTGAAAAGTCGGTGACTGCGGTGGCGTACTTGTTTTCTCCGCTAAAACAGTCTCTCAGCAGCTTGAAGAACACGCCGCTGAGCGCCAGCACCGCGATCAGGTTCGGGATCGCGCAGACACCGACGGCCACGTTAGCAAAAACCCACAGCCTGTCCACGTCGGCGATCCCGGCGAAGATGACTCCCGGGATCAGATAAACCCACTTCATCACGCGCATCGCCCGCTCGCCGACCAGGTTGATGATCGACGTCTCGTAATAGATGAAGAAGCCGATCTGCGTCGTCAGGCAGAAGGTGAGGATCGAGAACGAGAGGATCGCCGCCGCGACCTCTTGAGGGAAGACCGAAGAGAAGGCGAGTATCACCAACTCGATGCCTGATTTGCCGCTCGAGAGCACGCCGGTGGAGATCACCGCAAACGAGGTTATTGTGCAGATCACGAAAGTAACGACGAACACCTCGAAGGCTCCCCACATCCCCTGCTGCACAGGGTGCGGCGTGTCGGCGGTGGCGTGAGCCATCGGCGCCGTCCCCAGGCCGGCCTCGTTCGAAAGCATGCCCTTTTTCATCCCTTCTTGGATCGCCGCCATCACCGCGGCGCCCGCGAAGCCGCCCGCAACCGGCGCGGGCGAGAACGCATAGAAAAAGATTGTGCTGAAGACATCGGGAATCCTGGCCCAGTTGAAGAAGAAGATTGTCAGCCCGCAGGCTATATAAACGAAGGACATCGCCGGCACAAGCTTCTCGCAGAAACGGCCGATCCGCCTTATCCCGCCGACCACCACCACCGCTGTGACCACCGCCATCAGGCCCGTGACCATGTATGGATTGAAGTTGTAACTCGCCAGGAATGCTCGGCCGACCGTGTGCGACTGCAGCAGCGTGGCGCTGATGATCGAGTTGACCAGGATGCCCAGGCTGAAGAGCTTCGCCAGCAACCCCCAGCCCAGCCCTTTGTTGATGTAATACATCGGCCCGCCGTGGATGCGGCCTTCTCCTTCGACCTCGCGGTAATGAACGGCGAGAGAGATCTCGGCCATCTTCGACATCATGCCGAACATCGCCAGCAGCCACATCCAGAAAATCGCCCCCGGCCCACCGATCGACAGCGCCGTCGCAACTCCCGCAATGCTGCCCATCCCCACCGTGCTGGCCAGCGCCGTCGAGGTTGCCTGGAAGGGAGTCATGATTCCGCTGCCGCCGGGCTTTGACCGCCCCACAATGCCGCCGAACGTGGTTCGCAATATCAGCCCCAGCTTCCTGATTTGGAAGAAGCCCGACCGCAAAGTGATATATACGGAGACGGCGGCGATGAACAGCATCGTCCATGGTCCCCAGAGGACACTGTCCACCGCTCCGGCATAATCGATGATCGCTTCCAGCATCAGGATCCCCCCCCCACTATTCACCGGCAAACGAGCCGCTGGATCAGCCGGCGAAAAACCTGGCCGGCCCTAGGTTCCGGGACTCAGATCATTCCCGTCGCCATGTCGCGGGCCGCCACGGCCGTCTCGATCAAATCGTCGGCCGAAACCGACGGCGAGACCGCCACCAAACGCAGAGCCTTTCTATCCCCGATCCTTGTGATTGATATCGTCCTCTCTCCCCCCGCCATCATGCGCTCGTAAATCCCCTGCTGCAATTCGTCCAGCCGCTCTTCCGCCACTCCCCCGGAAGGTATGACGCGGAAACAGAGAATCCCCGTATCCGGCTCGTGCAGCACCTCGAAGCCTTTGTCGCTACCTAGGCGCGCGTGGAGCCCACCGACGGCGGCCAGCGGCGCCTTCAGCCTCTCCCTGACTCCGGCCAGGCCTTGATGCAGCAACGACGCAACCAGTGACAACGCGGTCAGCGGCCGCGTCGAGGGCGGCGACTTGAGGCCGGGATTGGGCTCGTCCGACTCCTCAATATTGAAATAATCGCTGTGCAGCGCCATCCGCGCGAAATCACTCTCGCGGCGGGCAAAAAGAATCGAATTGGGAATGGGAACGCCGAATTGCTTATGCGGGTCCCAACTCACGCTGTCCGCAAGCTCTAATCCCGCGAAGAGCGGATTCCAACCGGGCACAAGGCTGTAAGCAAGGCCGTAGGCGCCGTCGACGTGCATCCATACATCTTCATCACGGCAGACTGCCGCTATATCGCGAACCGGATCAACAGCGCCGGTAGAGGTGGTTCCGGCGGTCGCCACCACGCAGAAAGCCTCAGCCTGCGCCCGCATTTCATCAAGCGCCCGGCGCAACCCGGAGACCTCGACGCGGCGGTTGCCGTCGACGGGGAGCTCAACGATGCCCTCTTCACCGATGCCGATCGTTCGCGCGGCATGACGCAGGGAGAAGTGTGCATCGCTCGAACACAGCACTTTCAACCTGGCCGCACCGCCGAACCCTGCGATTCCCTTCCGGGCAAGATCGAAACCGTCCACCTCGGCACGGCGGTGAAGCGCCATGTAGAGAGCCTGCTGATTGGCGTAGGTGCCGCAATACATGAAGGTGGCGCCGGCTGCCTCATCAAGACCGAACAGCCGGCAGATCGCCTTGCAGCACATCTCTTCCAGCATCGCACCACCGGGCGACACCTGCCAGTTGGTCACGCCCTGGTTCCACTCCAAGGCGGTCCGGGCGCCGTATTCCGCGCCGCTCTCGGGAAACGCGTTGAACATCGACTGGAAGCTCGGGCGATCGTAGCGCATCAGGTGCGGAAGCAGGCGCTCCTCGACAAGCGCGGAAAGTTCCGCCAGCGACATCCCCTCGTCACGGAAGTCGACGAGCGGCGCCAGATCCCTAGCCACTTCCTCGGGCGAGGCTCCGGAGTAAATATTCCCGCCGTTTTTTTTCCGCATGATTCCCCTGCCATCCTCGTTATGCCCGCGGGCCGATTACACCGGCTGCACGGGCTCGAGCTTCCTGTGGATGAAACGCCCCCTGCCCCGCTCGGCGAGACACTCCTCCCCGTCGATGATCAACTCCCCGCGAGAGAAAACCTTCGCCACCTTGCCGGCGACCTCCAGCCCACCAAAGGTGGTGAAGTCGGTCCCCATATGCAGATTGTCGGGGCTCATTGTCCAGCGCGCTTCGGGATCGAAGAGGACGATATCCGCATCGTTGCCGGGCACCAGGCTGCCCTTTCTCCTCATCCCGAACAGCCGGGCCGGGGCGCTTGCGACCAGCTCGACGAACAGCGGCAGCGAAATCCTGCCTTTGGCAACCCCCTCCGAGTAGAGCAGTGTCAGCCGCGGCTCGATGCCGGCGATGCCGTTGGGACACTTGTCGAATCGGTCCTTGCCGTAGTGCTTCGCCTCACGCGAATAGGCCGCGTCGTCGGAACTAACCTGCGAGACGATCCCCGCCCGCAGGCCGTGCCACAGCGCTTCCTGGTGCTCCGCGGCGCGCAGCGGCGGCGAGCAGATCCACTTGGTGCCGTCAACGCGCTCCAGCGCTGCGTCGGTGAAGACGAGATAATGTGTGCATGTCTCGGCGAGGATGTCGAGACCCTCGGCCTTCGCTTCAGCCAACATCCGCAAACCCCCGGCCGTCGACATGTGCACGATGAACAGCCTGCCGCCGGTCTCGCGAACCATGCCGATGACCTGCCGAACGGCGCTGTCCTCGACCTCGGGCGGTTTGCTCAGCGAGTGGTAACGCGGCGCGGTAAGCCCCTGCTCCAGCAACCGAGGAACGTTTTCCTCGATCATCTCGTTGTCCTCGGCGTGAACCATCAGCATCCCGCCGGCCTCGCTCAGCGCCGCGAGCACGCGCTTGAGGTCCTCCGGTTCCGTCATCAAGCCCTCTTCGCGGTAGGTCATGTAGCACTTCATCGTCGGCGCCCCCAGCTCAACCACGCGCGGAATTTCGGCGATGATTTCCGGAGTCGGATCGCTTATCGCCGGATGGACTCCCCAGTCGATCAACGCCGCGCCTCGGGCTTCCTCCTGCTTAACCTCCAATGTCCGCACAAGGGGCTCGCCCGGAAGCTGGTTGGAGAAATCGACAAGGCTGGTGACGCCGCCGTACGCCGCGGCCAGCGTGCCCTTGTAGTAGTCGTGCACGCTGACGGTTCCCATAAAAACGTCGTTGAAGTGAACGTGCGTATCCACTCCGCCCGGCAATACCAGCAGCCCGGCGGCGTCGACGGTTTCATCAGTCGCGAGCCCGGATAATTCGCCTACCGCCGCTATCCGCTCACCTCGAACCAGTATGTCCTGCTTCGCGACCGTCCGGCCGATGACGGCCGTCCCTCCCCTGACCAGTACCGATCGTTCACCCTTCACAACCACCCCGGCTCACATCTCCTTTTCCACATCCCTGACAGAATCGATGAATATCTCAAGGCCCTTCATCGCCAGATCCTCGGTGAGCACCAGCGGCGGCAGGAAGCGCGCGACGTTGAAGTAGTGTCCCCCGATCTCGATCAGGAGGCCGCGTTGATGGCACAATGTCCGGATCCTCCCGGCTGCCTCCGGCGCCGGCTCCTTTGTAGCTCTATCCTTGACTAGTTCCACCCCGAGCATCAAACCTTTGCCGCGCACTTCACCCACAATCGGAGAATCATTCTCGATTTCCTTGAGAACGGCCAGCATTTTCACACCCAGCGTAGCGGCATGATCTGCCAAGCTTGTGCTCCGCATAAAATTGATCGCCGCCGCGCCAGCGGCGTAAGCGATGACGTTACCACGGAAGGTGCCTATATGCTTCCCCCGAGGCATCTTGTCCAGCTCTTCCCTGTATGCTATGCCCGATATCGGGAAGCCGACTCCGCCGAGCGCTTTGCTCATCGTCATGATATCGGGAACCGTACCCGTGTGATCGCAGGCAAAGAATGCGCCGGTGCGGCAGAAACCCGCTTGGACCTCGTCGTCGATCATAAGCACGTCGTGCCTGTCGCAAATCTTTCGGATCTCAGGGATGAATCCTTCCGGCGGCACTACCGAGCCGCCTTCGCCCTGAATCGCCTCGACAATAACTGCGGCGGGCTTGCCCACGCCGGAGTGGGGATCCTCGAGCACGTGATCGAGGTACTTTGCGCACTCCATATCGCAGCTCTCACGCTGCCTGCCGAAAGCGCAGCGGTAACAATAGGCGTACGGCGTGAAATGAACCTCGGCAACAAGCGGCAGGAAGTCTTCTTTGAAAGGCGCGCCGCTGCAAAGCGCCAGCGCGCCGGAAGTCATGCCGTGATAGCCCCCCTCGAACGCGACGACCGGTACGCGCCCCGAATTATATTTCGCCAGCTTAACAGCCGACTCGACCGCATCCGAACCTGTCGGGCCGCCGAAGAAAACCTTATTCAAACCCTGCGGGAGGACATCCATCAGCAACTCGACCAGACGGTTGCGGGCCGGAGTGGGAAAATCGAGAGCGTGGGTCAAGTCCCTGATCTGTTCTTCCGCAGCGCTGATGATCTCGGGATTCGCATGGCCGACGTTGATGACCCCGGCGCCGCCGAAGAAGTCGATGTAAACATTGCCGTCCATGTCCTCGACGGTTGCGCCCCTGGCGCGCCGCAGAGCCATCGGCATCCCCTTCGAGTAAGACACCGCCGATCCCTCGCTGCGGCTCTGGCCATCGAGCAGTATCTTCGATTCCGGTCCCGGCGGGCTTACCAGCATCGAGGGCGCATTGGCAAAAGACAACACTTCGAATCCCGCAGCTTGATTATCGCTTTCGGCATTCCCACCCGTGTTTCTTTTCACAGAACTCATCGTTTCTATCCCTTACTGGAGAAAGCCCCAAAAACCTGTTTGTTTTCTCTCGCTGTGTTTGGGGATCGTTAACGCGCCGGCAAGTGTTGGATGAAGGATAATTTCACTCCCCAAGAATGAATACTAGCCAATGACGTTGAGGGGCGCAACAAAACACACACATACGGGCTCTTGACATTGGCGAAACGTTGCTTACCCGCTCCGGTTATTGCCGGCGCATGGAACCGTCGCCTCCCGCGGCTGTCTAACCTTGCCGGAGGACAGGGTTGTTTTGGTCACCGGCAAGCCCGGCAATCTTACGGCGACCTGCGATTTTTCCGCGGTAACGCGCCGTTCTGTTGCACGGGCGGGAACTTGCGCCTACACTGGTACAAACCTTGCCGGGAGTCCGCCGGAGTGGCCACTGCGGAAGAGAAACAGGACCAGCTCGATGCGGAGCGGGAGCTCGTCGAGAGGGTTCTTGCCGGAGAGCAGGGCTCTTTCGCCAAGCTGGTTCGGCGCTTCCAGAACATGGTGTTCAACCTTGCCTACAACTTCCTCGGCAACATGCAGGAGGCCGAAGATCTCTCACAGGAGGTGTTTCTCAAAGTCTATCGCTCGCTAAGCACCTTTCGCAGAGCATCGACGCTTAAAACCTGGATCTACCGCATCACTTCGAACATGGCGCTCAACCGTATCAAGTGGTTGCGGCGCCGCGGCAGGAATCGACAGGTGAGCATCGATGCCAGCTTCGACCAGGATCTGCCGCCGATGGCCGAATCCCTCCCGAACGAAGCACCGGGACCGGACAAGCAGGTCCACGGAGCGCAGATCAGGAAACGACTGATGGAATCGCTCGAGGAGCTTTCCGACGAGCAGAAGGCTGTGGTCATCCTCCGCGATATTGAAGGGCTCAGCTACGAGGAGATTGCCGTGACACTCGTTATCAACATCGGAACCGTCAAAAGCAGGCTGGCGCGCGGACGAGCAAACTTGCAGGAAATGATGAGAGATCTTTTGTGATGGAAAGAGAGGAAAAACTCGAGCTGCTTTCGGCTTACATCGACGGCGAGGTGACGCCGCGGGAGTTGGATCTCGCACAGCGTCTTATTCGCGATGATCCCGAGGCGGCCGAGATTTACGAGCAACTGCGCAGGACAAGCAGCCTGCTTAACGGCCTGGAACCGGTCGAGGCACCCAAGACCTTCCATCGCAGACTCATGTCGCGCATGAAGCCCGGAGAGAAGAACGGCTTCGCCGCACGCCTGCGTGAGTTCTTTTCGCCGAAATTGGCCCCGGTGCCCATACTCACCTACATCGGCTCGGCCGTCGTCATCGTGATCGGTTTGACCCTCATGATGACATACGGATCCTTGCCCGGAGGGCAACCTGCCGCCGTCGACGAGCACGCCGCCGAGATTGCACTCCTAATGGCCGGCAAGCCCGGCGATAAGGCCAAAAAAGAATCGGAAGAGAAGAGGGGCGAGCACTTCGCCGATTCCTCGCTCTCGGAAGAAACCGATCTCGACACGGCGGGCGCGGATGCGCCGGTATCAGAGGCCGAGGCTGCTCCCCGTTCCGACACCTCCGAGGATTTCGCCGCGCTCACGGAACCTCCCGCCCCAGCGGAGGAAAGGCCGATGGCGGAGGGCCGCAGGGAGACCCGCGAATCCGCCAAGGCCGTAACAAGCGCCGCGGTGCGAACCCGTGCCGCTGAATCAGAACCTTTGGCTGCCGGGCGCAGTTCCCATTTCACCGCAAACCAGATGGAAACCCGCAGCCTGCTCGATTACGAGGGCGGCGATCCGGCGGAGCAGTTCTACGTTTCCGAAACCGTCACCTACATTACCGAGAGAGGCGCCCCTTTCGAGTTGGACGGCTCGGCCCCCTCCGGTAGCGACGCCAACCCCCTCTCCGATCCCTCCACATTCCTGCCCCCGCGCTTCGACACATTCGAGTTTGTCGGCCGCGCTGGTGAGCGAGGACCCGCCGAGATTCCCGTATTCGTGGAAACCCACATCTCACGGGAAGGCTCGATTATCTACATGCGCGTTGTCGGCAAGCGCAGCAACGCCCAGCTGATCGAGGACCTGGCCGACAGGCTCTTCACCACCCGCCTGATTCCCGCCCGAGGGGAACAAGATTCCATTTCCGTTTTCTATAGTTTCGTCGCCGTAATAAAACCGGCACGCTGATTCGGCGACCGGCGGCCGGAAGCGACGAGGAGTTTTGAAATGAAACGAGTTATCGTAGCTGCTTCTCTTATTCTGGCTTTGACAGCCGCTACCGCGCTGGCGCAGGGAATCATCATTCCCGACGACCGGCGCCCCGATCTCCCACGCCCGATCCCCCTGCCGCGCGTCAAGAGCCAAACGGTCCAGGTCGCGATCAAGGACGGCGCAGCCGTCACCACCGTCGACCAGGTCTTCTTCAACGACTACGGCCGCCCGATCGAGGGCACATACATCTTCCCGCTGCCCAAGGGCGCCACGGTCAGCGAATTCGCCATGTGGATCGGCGGTAAAAAGGTCAAGGGCGAGCTGCTCGACAGCGCGGAAGCTGCGCGCATCTATCGCGACATCGTTCGCAGGATGAAAGATCCCGCATTACTCGAGCTGACCAAATACAACCTCTTCAAAGCCAGCATCTTCCCCATCGACGCCCACGGCGAGAAGCGGATACAGCTAAGCTACTCCGAAGCCCTCAAGGCTAACAGCGGCTTGGTCAATTACACCTATCCGCTCAAGGGCCGCGGCAAGACCTATCTCAAGCCGATCGATAGCTTCTCTATGGCTGTCGACATCTCCTCTACCATCCCCATCACCGGAATCTACTCCCCCACCCACAAGGTCGAGGTCAACCGCAAGGACGAGCGCCACACCACCGTCGGCCTCGAGCAAACCGACTACATCCCCGAAGCCGATTTCCAGCTCTACTACACCCTCAGCGACAAGGAATTCGGCCTCAGCCTCGCCGTTCATCGCGAGCCCGGCATCGACGAGGGCTACTTCATGATGCTGATCGCCCCGCGCACCGGCATCGAGAGGCGGCAGGTAGCGGCCAAGGACGTCATCTTCGTGCTCGACACCAGCGGCAGCATGCAGGATGACGATAAGATCGACCAGGCGGTCAACGCCCTTAAATTCGGACTGAAAACACTCGGCGGCAACGACCGCTTCGGCCTCATCGCCTTCGCCACCGAGGTCCGCACCTTCCGCGAAAACCTGCTGCCCGCATCGAGCGAAAACGTCAACGCCGCGGTCGCCTTCCTCGAGGGAGTCAGCGCCACCGGCGCCACAAACATCTACGACTCGCTCCACACCGCCCTCAAGATGGCCTCCGGCAACGATAGGCCCAAATACATAGTGTTCCTCACCGACGGCCTGCCGACGCATGTCGAGCGCGACCCCGCCGTGATCATCAAAAAGGCCAAGGAATGGGCTCCTGCCGGAGTGAGAGTCTTCACCTGGGGCGTCGGCTTCGACGTCGACACCCACCTGCTCGATTCGCTCAGCAACAACCACGGCGGCGCCGGCGAATACATCAAGCCCGCCGAGGAGATGGAGCTCAAGCTCGGCCAGTTCTTCGAGAAAATCAGTTTCCCGGTCCTGACCGACCTGAAGCTGAAGGTCGAAGGCCTCGAGCTGAGCGAAATCTACCCACGCGAACTGCCCGACCTCTTCAAGGGTTCGCAACTGATCCTTTTCGGCCGCCTCAAGGGCTCGGGCTCGGCGAAAGCCATCCTCGGCGGCAAGGTCGGCGACAGCGTTAAAACCTTCAATTACACTCTCGACACCCGCGAGGCGGGCGACGGTGGCTTCATCCCGCATCTCTGGGCCACACGCAAGGTCGGCTTCCTGCTCGACGAAATCCGTCTCCACGGCGAGAACGAAGAGCTCAAACAGGAGGTCGTCCGCCTGGCCAAGCAGTACGGCCTCGTCACCCCCTACACCTCCTACCTCGTCACCGAACCGGGTTACGACATGGCCGATATCTCCAGGCCGCGGCCGGTTGCCGACAGGCGCGCCGATCAGGACGAGGAACAGATGGTAATGGCCGAAGCCCCTCCCGAGTCCAGCGGCAAAAGGGCCGTCAACTACAGCATGCAAGTACGCAAGATGAAAGAGGGCGAACACACCACCGCCGGCGGCTCAATCCCCGTGCGCCGCGTCGCCGGTAAGACCTTCAACTTCGACGACGGCTTCTGGGTCGACAGCGAATTCGAAGACGGCATGAAGATCATCGTTGTCGAAGCCAACAGCGATGAATACTTCGACCTGCTCTCCCTAGACGCCCGCATGGCCGAATGGCTCAGCCTCGGCGAAAAGGTAGTGATTGTTCACGGAGGCGTTGCTTACCGCATTATTCCGCAGCAATAGGCTAACCTCCCATCGTGTGAGTGCCGGGCGCCCGCCGTCTGCGGGCGCCCTTTTCGTAACAACAAAACAGGTTTCGGGGGCCGCCTGCTTCAATGCCACTTGAGCAAACAGCCGGCGCAGTGCTATAAAACCCCAAACCTTCCTTGCAGGGGGGAATCATGGCCAGACGACTTACAGGGTTTCTTTGGGTACTCTTCTTCGTGGCCGTCGGAGCGGCGTTCTACCTGGGCTTCCTCTTCGGATTCGACCAGGGCAAAGGAGATGCCGCGGTCGCGGCGGCAATGCGGAAACCGGTCGAGGAGGAACAACCGCCGCCGGCCGCCGTCCCGCATACGCTGGCGATTTCTGCGGGACAGAGTTATTTCCGCGTCGAAATGAATCCCGGCGGCAGCACAGCCCTCGACTTGGGTCTCCTCAATGACGGTATGGACGTTTTCACTGACATCAAGCTCTCGGCCGTATTGCCGGGTGAGGGCTGGTCTGCGGAGTTCTCGGAAGATGCTTTCGAAAAAATCGATCCCGGTGAAGCTGTCGAATTGACAGTGACCCTCATCGCCCCGCAGGATGTCGAACCGGGCGATTACGAAATCTCCGTCAGAGCGGAAGCAAGAGCCGGTGGGAAGATACTCTTCAAGTCCGGGAGAACCGTCTCGATCAAGATTGTCGGGTAGCGCAGAGTTCCCGTCTCGTCTTCCGCAAAGGTTGAATCGTTGGATGGAATCCACCAGCTGCTCTTGGTCGGCCTACAAGGAACGAAGCTGCTGCCCTCCGAGGAGCACGTCCTGCGGCGCTATTCGCCCGGCGGAGTCATTCTCTTCGGACGTAATGTCAGGTCGGCCGAGCAGGTAGCGGATCTCTGCGCGCGCGTCTATGATCTCTGCGAAATCCTGCCGGTAATCGCCATCGATCAGGAAGGCGGCCGCGTCGACCGCCTGAGGTCGATCCTCTCCGTCACCCTGGCACCCTCGGACTACGCCCCCGAAACCGGACTGCATCTTCTACGCCGTTTCGGCGAAATCACCGCCGGCATGCTGAGCACCCTCGGTATCAACATGAACCTCGCGCCCGTTGTCGACCTCCTGATCTCCGATACCGACAACGCCCTCCGTGGCAGGCTCTGGGGCCGCGACCCCGCGGCTGTTGTCGAACGCGCCGGCGCATTCCTCGAAGGTATGAAAAGCGAGAGCGTTATCGGATGCCTGAAACACTTCCCCGGCTTGGGGCGGGCTCACATTGATTCTCATCACCACCTGCCGGTCATCGAAACACCGATGGACGAGTTAAGCCGGGCTGACCTCGCACCCTTCGCAGCCCTCGCGGGCTCCGCCCCGGCGGTTATGCTCGCCCACTGCCTCTATTCGGCCCTCGACGGAGGCCGCATGCCGGCTTCGTTATCGCCGGAGGCATACAGGTTGTTGCGCGGGGAGATCGGTTTCGACGGCGTCGCCTTCACGGACGACCTCGAGATGGGCGCCCTCAGCTTTTACGCTTCATGGGAAGAAAAACTGGCTGCCGCCCTCAACGCGGGCGCCGACATGCTGCCGATCTGCAGCAACGAAGAAGTTATAGAAAATTCATTTGATATCCTTCTGAGGCTGAGGGATAAAGAGGTGGTTTCTTTGCAGCGCCTGGACGAAGCCATCTCGAGAGTCGAGCGGATGAAATCCACCGTCCTGCAAAAACACATGCCCCACGACAATCCCGATGAACGGCTCACGCTGCTGGACAACCGACTTCACGCCCTACGCCGAGAGGTGATCGCTGGTGAACACAAAGCCTGAGTCGAGGCTCGCGATCGGCCTGATGAGCGGAACTTCGCTGGACGGCATCGATGCCGCTCTGGTCGAGATAGCCTACGATCCCTTCTCGATTCGCACCGTCAGCACGTTACTCATGCCCTATGGGGAAACAGCTCGCAACGAGCTCAGGAAAATCGCCGCGGGCAGCGCCTCAACCGATGAGCTAAGCAGCGCACGTGTCGCACTCGGTTATCTCTTCGCTGAAGCGGTCGAGTCCCTGCCACTTCGGGGAAACCGCCTGCAAGATGTAGTTGTGATCGGCTGCCACGGCCAAACCGTCCGCCATCTCCCCCGCCCCCGCCTTTCTCTCGGCCGGGAAGTCGGCTCGACGCTTCAAATAGGCGATCCAGCCGTCCTTGCTGAACGAACGGGTGTTACCGTCGTCAGCGACTTCCGCGCCCGCGACATGGCCGCCGGCGGCCAGGGTGCGCCGCTCGTCCCGATCTTCGATTTCCTCCTCCTCGCCGACGACGCGACGGGAAGGGTGGTTCTCAACCTCGGCGGAATGGCAAACGTGACCCTGCTGCCCCCGGCCGTCGCCCTCGATGAGGTTATTGCCTTCGACACCGGGCCGGGAAATATGCTCATCGATCTACTCGCCGCGGAAATCAGCGGCGGCGAGAAAAACTCCGATCACGACGGCGAGATAGCAGCCAGGGGAAACGTCATCAGGCCGCTGCTCGGCGACCTTATGGATCACCCCTATCTCAAACGGAATCCACCCAAATCGACAGGGCGCGAGGAATTCGGCGAGGAAATTTTATCGCCCCTGCTTCAGCAGGGTTACGGCCACGCCGACCTGATGGCGACGCTCACGGCTTTCACGGCGCACTCGATAGCTTACGGCGTCGAGCACTTCCGGCCGTTCCGCAAGCCCATGCACGAGGTGATCGTCTCCGGAGGGGGGATTCGCAACATCACCCTGATGCGAATGCTGGAAGAAAAGCTCGAAGGAATCAGCATCCGCCCGATTGACGACTTCGGCATCGACGCCGACTTCAAAGAAGCAATCGCTTTCGCAGTCCTGGCCGACAGAACTCTCCGCGCTTTGCCGGGCAACCTGCCGTCCGCCACCGGAGCGGATCACCCGGTAATCCTGGGGAGCATCACACCTGGCGGGAACTTCGAAGGATTGTGTTGACAGAGCTGCCGTTCTGTCCTCCAGCAACGTTCCGAAATACCGGTTCTCAAAGGCGCAGACCGGACTTCTTGCCTGGCTTGATCTGATCGTGCACGAGATTGTTTGATCAACCGATCAGGTAGATCTTTTCCTGCCGCCGCGAGAGGAACCGGCAGCCCTCATCGGTCACGACGATCTCCTCCTCAACCGTAGCGATGCCGTGGCCTTCGACGGTCAGCCGCGGCTCAAGTGTGAACACATTATCGACCTCGATGGGAAGGTCGGGCAGGTTTCCGTAGCGCTCCCACTTCGGAGCCAGCAGGCTCCCGCCGTCGTGGGCCGCTCGCCCAACCTGGTGGCCCAGCGCGTGCGGATATTCCTCATAGCCCCGATCAACTATGTGGCCGCGGGCGATGGCGTCGATCTGGTGCCCGGGCATCCCCGGACGAATCGCCTCCGCCGCCTTGCTGATCGCTTCGACGATCGTGCTGAAGCCTTTTTCCACCTCCGCCGGAGCGCTTGTCTCGCCCTCGCGCAGGAAGTACCAGGTCCGCTGCAGGTCGCTGCAGTAGCCGTCTTTCTTCACGCCGAAGTCGATGTTGAGGATATGACCGCGCTCGCTGGGGCGGTCCGTCGGCCCCGTGTGCGCCCCGGCCGTGTCGGGACCGGTGAATACCGCAGGGCAGTGGCCGGGATCCCAGGAGAGCTCCAGCCCGCGCTTTTTCACTTCATCGATCATGAAAGCCGCCACCTGCTTCTCAGTCACGCCGGGCTTGAGGAATCCCGTCACCATGTCGAAGATCTCCTGCGCTATGTCGCAGGACGCAGAAATCCTCCGCAACTCGCTCGCCGACTTCCGTCCGCGCAGAGCCGACACCACCTCCTCCGAGCTCTCCAGCCGGTTCTTGTAGGGCGTGCCGTCGAGATAATCCAGTAGCGTTAGCCACATTCCGTGCGACAAGCCGTCGGCCATCACGGAATCGACTGAATAGTTGACCGCGATACGCTGCGGATCGAAGCGCTCTACCGCCTTCAGCAGCTCGGGCTTGACCGAGCCGACGTAGCCTGCAACCTCGTCGTAGACACCGACGCTCTCCGTGTTCGGAACCTCGAGACTGCCCACTATCGCCAGCGTCTCGCCTTTGCGCGTGATCATAAACGCGGAGTGCCAGGTGCAGTGGCTGCCGAAGATCAGGTCGAGAATCGGATCGGGATTGCTCCCGCTCTCGCGCACAAACGTCAGCCACAGATCAATGCCTTTCTCTTCGAGAATTCCAGCAGCCTGCCCTATTTTTTCTCGAGTCAACTTCATTATTCTCTCCCCCCTAATAACAAAGAGCATCCTAACATAACGCTTTCAGCCTTGTCCGTTAGCAAGCCCACGCCTATAATCGCCGGACCAAGGAGACGCTTATGAGCCTCGATATCCGTCGTGTTATCGCGGACCCCCTGTTCTATTCCAATTGCTTCCTCGTCGCCTGCGCGGGCTCGGGCGAGGGCATCGCCATCGACCCCGGCAGCCGCAACGACGCCGTGCTCAAAGCAGCGCGGGAGGCAGAGATAAAAGTCACTGCCGTCGTCTACACTCACGGCCACATCGATCACATCGGCGGCGGCGCCGAGGCGCGGCGCCTCTTCGGCGTGCCCGTGATGCTGCACGATGACGAAAGGGCGGTACTGCCGACGCTGAGCAGCCACGCGGCTGCATTCGGCTTGCCCCCGGTCGAAGAACCGGTCATTGACCGCTGGCTGCACGATGGCGACGACGTCCAATTCGGAGACTGCTCGCTCACGGTGATCCACACTCCGGGCCACTCCCCCGGCGGCATCTGCCTCAGCGGATATGGCCATCTCTTCGCCGGCGACACGCTCTTCCAGGGCAGCATCGGACGCTCCGACCTGCCCGGCGGCAACCACGACACGCTGATCGGCTCGATCAAATCGAAACTGCTCACCCTCCCGCCCGACACGCTCGTCCACCCCGGCCACGGCTCCGACACCACCATCGGCGAGGAAGCGGCGGCCAATCCCTTTCTGCAATAGCCGGATTTGCGGCAAACATGCGCAATATTATGTACACCCTGATGTGTCTCCGCCGTCTTAGAGATGAGCAGGAGAGGTAATGGGGAGGTTCTGATGACGCGTCACTTCATCTATAAGGAAATAGTCGAAGGATTCGGGGGACCTAGGTTTCTGATCACGTTCCTCGTCAGCCTCGTTCTCATCGTCACCAGTGTCTATGCGGGCTACCAGCTCTACCAGAGCGACCTGCGGTGGTACGCCACCGCTAAGGCCGAGAATGTTAAATCCCTCACCAATCTCGGAACATACGCAGCGCTGAAGACCACAGGCAGCAAGGCGATGCGCCAGCCGACCCGCATGAGCATCTTCGTCCGCGGCGTCGACAGTTCCATCGGTAAGGCCTCCACCGTTAACGAGGAGGCGGGACTCGTCCTGCGCGACAGCCGCTTCGGCCTTAATCCCATCTTCGCCGTATTCGGCGAGCTCGACATCACCTTCATCGTCACCATCGTCATGTCGCTATTTGCACTGCTCTTCAGCTACAACGCTATCAGCGGCGAGCGGGAGCTGGGCACGCTCAAGCAGGTACTTAGTAACAGGGTCGGCCGAGCCCCGTTCATCATCGGAAAAAGTGTCGGCGGGCTGATCAGCCTCGCCATGATTCTCTTCATACCATTTCTTATCGCGCTGCTCATGCTGATGCTCCTCTTCGGTGTCAGCTTCACCGGCGACGAAACCGTCCGCCTGCTGTTACTCGCCACGGTGCTCTTTGCCTACCTCGCGGTCTTCTACATGCTCGGAATGCTTATGTCGGCCCTTTCCCGCAGTAGCTTCATCAGCTTCCTCCTCTGCCTCTTCATCTGGGTGCTGAGCGTGGCGATCATACCTAGGATCGCCGTAGAAGCGGCCAGCCAGATCAGCCCCGCGCCTTCGATCGACCGCGTCGAGTCGGAAAGAGCTGCTATGCGAAAAGAATACTACAACGACCTGAAGAAAATGGTGAACGACTACTTCCAGGAAGAATGGGACGGCGACCACGCCACGTTCGGCGACGCGTTCCAGAAAGCATGGGCGCACGCCCAACAGGAAGCACGGGCAAAGATGGCCGAGCGCGAGGAACCGCTGCTGCAATCTTACGAGCGCAACCAGATCAACCTGCTCTCCACCGCCGAGGCCCTGGCCCGCTTCTCACCCACTTCCTGCGTCACGTTCGCCACCGGACGTCTCGCCTACACCGATGCCGAATTGCGAGACCGTTTCCTTAAGTCCCTCCGCCGCTACCGCGAAGTTTACCTCGACTTCGCCGACGAAAAGATCGCAAAAAATCCAGATAAATCCGGAAGAGGCGTCTCTGTAAACATGACTCAGCAGGAGGGAGGAAGGCCGCAAATCGATGTCAGCGTGCCCCAACACACTCTGGAGGTCGCTGACCTGCCGGACTTCTCGATGGAGGGCGAGAGCGCCCTTGTGACCACAGCGGCCGTCGCGCCGGACATTGCTATACTTGTCGTTGAGCTGATAGTCTTCTTCGCTCTCGCTTTCGTCGCCTTCACCCGCTACGACGTGCGCTGACCATCGGCAAAGTTGCTGCACTCCGATCGCTGCCGCTCCCGCTGGACCGCGACGACGTTTACCAACTGACCGCGCCCGTGCTACACCGCCATGGAATCGTGAACCGCTGTAAAACACTCCCTGCAGCACACAGGCATCTTTACTCCGAATAACCTCTGCCTCAAATGTGTCGGTTTGGCGCAGCCTACACATGCCTTGGCCCGCAGCTTCCCCCATACCTTCCTCGTGCGGATAAGAATCATCAGGACTGCGCCCGCGGCCAATCCTGCCAGAACATCAAACCAGGGAAACACTGCGGATTGCACCATTGTTTGATCAATACCTGTCTTGATAAACAAAGCCGTCATCAGGATCAGTGTCAGATCGTAGAACTCAAACAATGGCGCCATAACGCCCGGCGTCATCATCGCCATGGTCGACGCTCCACTGTCCATGTCTTTTAGCGTTTCTTCAAAAGGGGAACTCTTCTGATTAAGAACGTAATTCAGGGCGATCCTCGCGCTGATCGGCTTCCATTCCTCTGCCACCCGGCCGTCCTCGCTGCGCTTCTGGTTGAAATACCACAGAACCGCCATCACGTCGGCCATATCACTGAAGTAGCTGGGCTTAACCTTGATGGTCTCTTTGAGATTCGCCTCCAATGCTATCTTATGGGCATTACGCACTGACAGCGAAGGTAGATACACCCTCTCCTCTTCCTCGACAGCCAGCGCTCTGGTCTCTGCATGTTCTTGCTCGATTCGTCCCAGCTTGCTTTGATGCTTATACGCCACCGCGATAAATCGCTCATTGTCGGACACATAGTGCTTCAGCAATACCAGCAAGCCTGCTCCAATGAATATCGGCAGGGCATCGACCCAGCTGGTTCTCAAGCTGATCAGTACAGCAATAGCGGCCACGGCAAACGCCAGGTACAAGACCTGCCTGCGTAAGAAGAACCTGAATCTGACTTCAAAAAATCCAAGTATGAAGCTGCGATCCAGCGCTATATATCGCAGCAGAGTCAGTACAACGATCACCGCAAGTGCCCAAAGCAAAGAGTACCTGGCGACCTCGGAGTAAGGATTAAATGCCAAAAACGCTAAAACAATGGCTGCGATAAAGGTGAGGATGCCGATAATCAACCTTCCCCCCTCCCATACAGTCTCCAGAAAGCTCTGCAATCTCCAATTCATGACCCAACCTCCCACAACCCGATTATTTGAATTCCACCTCAGTTAATCTGAGAAAACTCACATGCGGGCAGACAATCCTTCACATTATGCATTACTTAGTAGCCGTTATGCGAGAGGAACTTCATCTCTACAGGAGCGACGTTAGTCTTCAACGGCATTTTTAGGCATCAGCACGAATTTCAGGAACAGGAGCAGGCGGAGTTGGTGTCTTTTTTCGCCGGAAACGATGTCTCATGCATTATATATACTGAGAGGGGGCCGCAGATGAAGACGTGGCTGATCGCGACGAAGGAATTCCGCGAGCTGCTCTATAATCCACGATTCCTACTCGTTTTCGCCGCTGGGGCCTCCCATCCGCCATCGACAGCCGTCACAAACAGGATCCCGTGCTGGCGCTCTTCGGATAGCCCGATGTAACTTTCATCTGTGGAATGATTCTGTCGCTCCTTGCAACCCTCTTCAGCTACGGGGCCGTCAACGGCGAAAGCGAGCGCGGCACGCTCCAGCTGCTAATGTCCAACTCCGTGCGCAGGACAGGAATCATGATCAGCAAGCTGATCGGGCTTTACATCCCGCTCGCCCTTATGGCCATCATCTTCTTCGCCGCCGCTTACGTCGCCTTCCTACGCTACGACGTGCGATAAGACAGGAACAGTTGTGATTAATTAATTAGTTGTCGTCAGCGACGGCATCGGTAGCCGCCGGCAACGCCTCTCTTGGAATAGACAATCTGCCACAGCTGGATATTCCGGGAGCGGAACGCTCCGGCGCTGGAAAGCAGGTAGTATCTCCACATCCGGTAGAAGCGCTCGCCGTAGTTGTGCTTGATTTTCTCCCAGCTTCTCTCGAAGTTGGCGTACCAGGCCATAAGGGTTTTGTCGTAGTCTGCGCTGAAGTTGTGCCAATCTTCCATCACAAACAGTCCCTCCGCCGCCCGAGCCAATTGTGCGCAGGAGGGCAACATCGAATTGGGGAATATGTACTTGCCTATCCAGGGATCAGCGCTGACACCCGACCTGTTCGAACCAATCGTTTGCAGCAGGAAGAGGCCCTTGTCGTCGAGGCAGCGATGGACTGTCTCCATGAACCGCTGGTAATTCTTGTAGCCCACATGCTCGATCATGCCGACTGAGACCACGTGGTCGAACGACTCATCCAGGTCACGATAATCCTGGAAACGGATCGTGACGTTCATCCCGCTGCTTAGCTTTTCCGCCAGGCTTACCTGTTCCCTGGAGACTGTGATTCCGACGGCATGTGCGTCATACTTCTCCGCAGCGTATATGACGAAGCCTCCCCAGCCGCAGCCGATGTCAAGCACCCGCCCCCCGGGCTCCAGCCCAATCTTGCGGCAGATCAGCTCCAGCTTGTCCTCCTGAGCTTCCTCGAGGTCCGAAGCGCTCTCCCAGTAGCCGCAGGAGTAGTTCATCCTCCGGTCGAGCATCAACTGGTAGAGATCGTTGCCGGTGTCGTAATGCCTCTCGCCTATCTGAAAGGCCCGCGATTTCTTCTGAAGGTTAAGTATTCTAGCCTTTATCGATTCCACTATCAGCGAAAGGCTGATCATATTTTCCAGGCCGGCGCTGAGGATCTTGTGAAAGAACTGGTCGAGCCTCTCGCAATCCCACCAGCCGTCCATGTAGGACTCCCCCAGACCGAGCGAGCCCTGCGCCAGGATCCTCCTGTAGAGGTTCTCGTTGTGAACCTGGATGTCCCATGGTTTGACGCCGTTGATCTCGACGCCGGTTTTCGCAAGGATTTCCTCAGCTTTCTTTTTATAGGATCGATAAGACATCGCCAGCCACCTCCAATCGGGACTACAAGGGCTTTCTGATCAGACGTTTTTCCAAGACGCGGATCCAACCGCAACTCGGGGCGTAATCTTTTCGCACGAGGATTTGTCGGTAGCTCATTGTAACTGATTTGACCCGGCCGGCAAAATCCGGGTGAGAAATCACATGTTACACCGCCGCCCTCATCGCCTGCCTCCACCGCGACGTCCGCTAAAAGAACGATCGCTTCCCCTCAAATGTCAACCAGATGACTTCTAATTCAGTCTATACTAGAGAATCATTGCCAAGGGGAGGAGTTCATGATCAGCCAGTTCATTTACAAAGAGATCGTCGAGAGCATGAGCGGTCCGAAATTCCTGATCACGCTCGCCATCTGCACAGCCCTGATCATCATCAGCGTTTACAGCGGCTACCTGCTTTACGAGGCCGAATCGAAGTGGCACGCCACCGCCACGTCCGAAAGCCACAAGGCGATGACCAACGCCGGCAGTTACGGAACACTTAAGGAAAACGGCGCTAAAGCGATCCGCGAGCCGTCACGCATGAGCATCTTCGTCAAGGGTGTCGACTCGATCATCGGCAAGGCCGCCAGAGTAAGCGATGAGCCCGATATCGTGCTGCGCGACAGCCGCTTCGGCCTTAATCCCGTCTTCGCCACCTTCGGAGAGCTCGACCTCGCCTTCATCGTTAAGATGATCCTCTCGCTCTTCGCCCTGCTCTTCAGCTACAACGCGATCAGTGGCGAACGCGAGCTGGGCACACTCAAGCAGATCTTCAGCAACAGCGTCGGGCGCGTCTCCTTCATCATCGGCAAAACCATCGGCGGCCTCCTCACCCTCCTGGTTCCCTTCATCGTCCCGCTGCTGCTCTCGCTGCTGATGCTGATGGTTTTCTTCAACGTCAGCTTCACACCCGATGAGTGGGTGCGAATCGCTATGATGTCGCTGGTCTTCTTCCTCTACCTGGCGGTCTTCTACATGGCCGGGATGATGATGTCGGCGCTGACTCGAAACTCCTTCGTCAGCTTCCTGCTCTGCCTCTTCGTCTGGGTCCTGAGCGTCGCGGTCATACCCAAGGCGGCGGTCGAGGCCGCCGGCCAGATCAGCCCCGCGCCATCCATCGACTCAATCGAGGCTCAGCGCGCCTCCCTGCGCAAAGACTACTATAAAAGCCTCAAGGAAATCACCACCGACAAGATGAACGAGTATATCGCCGCACGCAGAGCCCCCAGCCGCGAAGAATACCGCGCTCTGCGCAACGGCGCCGAAGAGCAGGCGCGCGAACCGATCGTCGCCGCCGAAGAGGCCATGCTGCGCGAATACGAACGAAGGCAGGTGCAACTGCTCAACACCGCGACGACCCTCGCGCGCTTCTCCCCAACTGCGTGCGTGATCTTCGCCGCAAATCGCATTTCGGGCACCGACGCCAACCTGCGCGAGAATTTCCTGCGTTCACTGCGGCGCTACCGCGATGAATTCATCAGGTTCGCCGACCAGAAAATCAAGGATAACCCGGACCAGGCTGAAGGCGGTATTTCCTCCACCCTATCGGTGAACGACAACGACGACGGCACCGGAGCGCAGATCAGTTTCAACATGCGAGTGCCCGAGTTCACCCTCAACCTGGCGGGCATGCCTGATTTCGAAATCGAGAAGGAGGGCGTGGCCGAATCGGTCGTCGCCGCTCTGCCCGACATCGCGGTGCTTGCATTCCTCTTCATCGCCGCCTTCGCTGCCGCCTTCGTCGCCTACCTGCGCTACGATGTGCGATAGCATCCGCAGTGCACCTGAAATAGGGCTGCCTTACTGCTCCCGCCTCCCGGGATCAATTGATCAATCCGCTCGATTCGCTCGCGTCGACGGCGAGGCCCGCCACACCATAGACATGAATCAGCCAGTGGGGCAGACATTCTTGTCTGCCACAAAAAAACATTCCCATCTGCCACCCATCTTTATTGCCATCCCCGAATCAGCCTGAGGTCTGCCACACCATAGACATGAATTAGCCAGTTGGGCAAACATTCCTGTTAGCTAGTGGGGCAGACATTCTTGTCTGCCATTCATCTTTATTGCCATCCCCAAATCAGCCTGAGGTCTGCCACACCAAGACATGAATCAGCCGGTGGGGCAGACATTCCTGTCTGCCAGCCTTTTATTTTTATCTGTATTAGAATACATATCTATGAATTGTGAAAATGACAGAAAACTGATAGTGACTCAAAGGCGGCTACCTCACTGGTTTCTGAAGGGCTCGACTTATTTCATCACTTTCAGGGTGAAGTCAAATTCTCTCTCAATGGAGGAGAGAATACTGGTCCTCGATCACATTAAATCAGGAGACGGCAAACACTATTTGCTCCATGCAGCGGTGATCCTTTCGGATCACGTCCACTTGCTTATTCAGCCAAACAAGGGATTAAAGCTATCGGTGATCATGAAAGGCTTGAAGGGAGCATCCGCCAGAAACATCAACCATATAAGGGGAACAAGGGGATCAGTCTGGCAGGATGAATCTTACGATAGGATCGTCAGACACCATGACGAATTCATGGAGAAACTGAATTACATGTTGATGAATCCCGTCAAAGCAGGGTTGACTGATGATCCCTGGCGGTATGAGGCTTGGTACGCGGGGATGGCAATAAAGATGACTGGCAGACAGGAATGTCTGCCCCACCGCTAAACTTGGTTTGGCTGGCAGACCATTACACATTTGGTTCGATTAGTGCCGGCGGGGGCCACAAACGGCCCCCATACAGCGGCTTGTCTTGTCTACCGATGGTGCTCTTTCACCCGCAGAGGACGGAACCACCATTGACATTGAGGATCTCGCCGGTGATGTGGCGCGCCAGATCCGACGCCAGAAAAACGATAGGCCCGGCGATGTCCTTAGGCGGCGGGATGCGCCCGATCGGGATTGTCCGCCTTACCTTTTCCTTGTAATCGGTGTCGGAGAAGACTCCGGTGCACATGTCTGTGTCGACCCACCCGGGCGCCACGCAGTTGACCGTGATGTTGTCGTTCGCCAACTCAGGCCCCCAGCTCTTGGTCAGCGAGATGATCGCACCCTTGGACGCGGCGTAGTGGCTGTGGAACGCCTCGCCGCGCTGCCCGGCGGTCGAGGAGACGAGCACGATCCGCCCCCCGCCGCCGCGCTTCATCAGCGGCACGGCCCTCTGCGTCACCAGGAAAACGGCGCGCAGGTTGATTTCTATCATCTCATCCCAGGTCTCGACCGACATCGTCTCCAGCGGCCCGTCGTTCCAGATGCCGTGATTGTTGACGAGAATGTCCAGCCTGCCGAACTCCCTCTCCACGGCGTCGATCAGACCCGCCGCATCGGCCTCCTTCGAGAGATCGCCTGCAAAGGCCAGGCCCTTGCGCCCCGCTCCCCGGATATCAGCCAGGACGGCGTCCGCCGCATCCTTGTTACTAAGGTAGGAAATCGCTAAGTCGGCGCCAGTCTCGGCGAACATCCTCGCCGCCGCCGCGCCGATACCACGGCTGCCGCCTGTCACCAGCGCTACCTTGCCGTCAAATCTGATCATGGCCATATCTCATCCGCATCGTCTAGTTTTCCTTTTTCTTCCAATTTCCTGAGCTCCTCAAACCAATTATTAACATCTTCCTCAGAGACGAAATCGCTAAACATCTCTCTTAAACGAGTGTTCTCCTCGGCAGTCAGCAATCGGTCCTCGGCAACTTCCTCGAGAGCGCGGCTGTATTCCTCCCAATACCTGGTGCTCTCCTCGTTTTCCAGTTTGCGTGCGAGCAACACCATCATCTTCTTTACTGCGAAGCCTCGATCCTCCGGCCCAAGCCCTTCCTCGAATTCTTCGATCGTGGCTTCGATCGTCTTGCCGTCAACGGTGAGATCAATATCTTCGTCCCAGGCAATAACGAAGTCCGCAAAGCCCTGCGGATCGGCTATTATGTATATTGCAAAACCCAGGATGCTAATACCGAAAACAACCCCCAAAGCTACAAGTGCCCATTTCCACATAGACTTCCCCCCTCTGGAGTGCTTCAGCCGGGCTAACCTTCGCTATCTCAGAGGCCGTACTTCTCGAAATACTTCTCCGCCTCCTCGACCTCCCTGCGGTTGCCGATGATCAGCGGAATCCGCTGGTGCAACTCCGACGGCTTCACATCGAGGATCGCCTGCTCGCCGGTCGACGCGTACCCACCCGCTTCCTTGGCGATGAAAGACAGCGGCTGCGCCTCGTACAACAACCGCAGCTTGCCGTTGGGATTGACCTTATCCGCGGGATAGAGGAAGACGCCGCCGTAGAGTAGATTGCGGTGGAAATCGGCTACCAGCGAGCCGATGTAGCGACTGGTGATCTTGCCGTCGAAACCGCCCTTCTCTTTGAAGAAACGCATGTACTGCTTGGTCCACTTGTGCCAGCGGTTCTCGTAGGATTCGTTGATACTCAGCACTTTGCAACTGTCGGGTATCGTGATGTTCTCGTGAGAGAGCAGGAACTCGCCCATCGTGGGATCGAGCGTGAAGCCGTTGACGCCGTGGCCCGTGCTGTAAACAAGCATCGTCGACGAACCGTAGATGATGTAACCGGCACACTCCAGCTTACTGCCCCTCTGCAGGAAATCCTTCTCCTCCGGCATGCCCTCGTCGGTCACACGCCGGTGGATCGAGAATATCGTGCCGATCGAGACGTTCGCGTCGATGTTGCTGCTGCCGTCGAGGGGATCCATCAGGATGATGTAACTCCCGCCGTGGTGCTGCTTGGGAATCGTGATGATCTCCTCTTCTTCCTCCGTTGCGATTCCGGCTACGTAGCCCGTGTGGTCCAGAGCGTTGACCAGAACCATATCGGCGAATTCGTCAAGCTTCTGCACCTGCTCACCCTGCACATTCACCTTGTCGGTCGCACCGAGTATTCTGGCAAGGCCTGCCTTGTTCACCTGCGAATTTATGATCTTCGCGGCGACGGCTATCTGGTAAAGAATCGTCGAGAGCGCGCCCGTTGCCTCGGGATGCAGGCGCTGCTCTTCGAGGATATGGCGGGTGTGAGTCATGACTTTTCTGTACATGTCAAACCCCACTGTTATGTCGGCGGCTCCACCATGGCCGACGTGAAAGGATCCGAACCCTGGTTAGAAGAGAGCGTATTGTTAAGATTCATTACATTTTAACAAATGAGCGGCGAGATGCAATGTCCCTTAAGCTTATCGCCTTCGTTTTTCCGCATTCCTCTTCCGGCTCGCCTTGCATGCCGATGCATCCGTCCTTGCGCCGGGGGTGGTGACGGCCGGTGTAACTACAAAGCATGATCATCCCGCGAGCCATACGAGGCGGTGAAGATGCCCGGAATGTTGTAGAATCTCCTGGAACTCCATGGCTTCTCCCCGACGAGCAACGCGCGGCCCTTACCAACGCGAGGTTACCGGTTCAGCGTTATGCCACTCTTGCGGAAGATCGTAGTCAACATCGGCTGGCTCTCCGGAGCGCAGTTCGTCGATTACCTGCTGCGCGCCGCGATCGGCGTGCTGGTCGCGCGCTATCTCGGCGTCGAGCAGTACGGGGCATTCGCCCCCGCGATGTCGCTGGCGCTTATGGGTGCGGTCTTCGCCGACCTCGGCCTGCGCATGACAGTCCTCAGAACTGGCTCCACCGATCCTTCAGATCTCCGCCGCGTGACGCGAATCGCAGCAACGACGAAAGGTTTCCTCATCGTTGTCATCTACCTACTCTTGCTCGCCTTCACGGCGACAACCGGCCTCAGCGGAGTTGAGTTCATTCTCGTCGCGATTCTCGCTGCAGGCATCTTCCTCGGCAGCTTCGCGGAACTTTTTACGGCAATCCTGCAGGCGCGCGAACGGATGGCGTCCTGGGGAGCGGTAACGGTCGGCTTCAGGCTCATCCTGCTTTGCGCGGTTTTGATTGTAATCTTTGCCGGAGGTGATGTGGTGGCGGTTGGTCTGGCCTATGCCGCCGCCAACGTTCTGGGCGCGCTTGTCGCTCTCGCAGTTGTCGGGCTATCCGCGAAACAAGAAGCTGAAGCGGTCTCGCCGTCCCGCACACCGGCGCTTGTCTTGCTGCGCCGGTCGCTGCAATTCGGCGCGGCTGCAGTGCTGATGGCCCTGTTCCTGCAGGCCGATATCGTGATGATCCGACTACTGCTTGGCGAAGTGGCGGGCCGCTACCAGAGCGGTCTATACGGGGTCGCATATCGGCTGATAGCTCTGCTCTACGCAGTGCCCGTCGTCATCCAGTCGGCGGTAATACCCAGGCTTTACAGTTACGCCTCCGATCCGTCCCACATCGGCCGAGCCTACAAGATTCTCTTCCGCTGGTCGCTCGCCGTTTCCGCCGCGCTTTCCGCGGTGTCGGCGGCTTTGGCGCCGATCCTCGTCGTGCTCCTCTTCGGTGAGGAATTCGGTCCCGCTGCTGCGGCATTCGCACTGCTGGCGGCCGGCCTCTGGCTGCACCAGCTTAATTACGTATGCGGCGACACCCTCTACGCCCTCGACTTGCAGGCATGGCGCGCCTGGTCCCTGGCCGCCGTGGTGGCGCTCAACATCGGCCTGAATCTGTTTTTGATTCCGGCTTACGGCGCGGTGGGAGCGGCTGTTAGCACACTTATTGCGGAGCTTGTCCTGTTTTTACTGCTGTTTGCAGCGGTGCAACGGCGCCTACCGCTGAAAACCGCCGCCGCATTCGCAGCGCCTGTCGCACTCGGGATTGTCGCGGGATTGGCCGTCTGGGGCACCACAATCATAGCGCCGACAATAGTTTCACTGATCACCGGCGGAGCCGCTCTGGCGGCTGTGCCGGCGCTCCTGTTGGTTTTCCGCTACCTGCGATTATCCGATATCTTCCAATCCGGCAGCCCGGAGGAATGACATGGCGCAGAATGGCAAGCTGAAAATAATTATGATCTCTGCCGACTTTTCCATTCCTCCATACGGAGGCATCGCTTCGCATCTCTACGGGTTGTGCTCCGAGTTGATAGAAATGGGCCACGAGGTCTCGCTCGGAATCCCCGGATATGGGGAGGTCAGCGTCCCGGAAAACTACGAAGGGATCAACCTGATTCCCTTGGGCAAGGCCACCGGACCGCGTTATGTCCGCTTCTTCACCAGAATCCTCTCCGCCCGGCGCGCTCTTGCCGAGATTATTAAAAGAGAAAAACCGGATGTCATTCACGCCCACGATCTTCTCACCGGTCCCCCGACTGCCAAGGCATTCTCCAAAACGACCGCCTATGTGTTCACCAGCCACACATCGGTATTCACTGCCTGGGCACGTAGACCGTGGGGCGGATTTGTACTGCGGCGCCTGATCGGCCGACCTCACGCGGTAATAGCCGCGAGCCCCCTGCTCGAGGAGCGTTCCCGCATCCTGCGATCGAGATTCCTGCAGTACATCCCGAATGGCGTCGACATCGAGCACTTCCGGCCGACCCCGCCATCCAAGGATCTGCGCGATGCGCTCGGTCTGGCGGCAGATAATCCCGTGGTGTTCTTCGCCGGCCGGTTTCACCCTGTTAAGGGATTGCCGTTGCTTTTCAAGGCCATGCAGGAAGTGCTGGCGGAACACCCAAATGCGCGACTGGTTGTAGCCGGAGGCGGTATCGAGGCTGAAGAAAGAAAGATCAAGGCAGAGCTTTCTTCCTCGAATCTGAGAGCGGCGGTTATATTTGCCGGCAAAGTGCCTCACGAAAACATGCGGGATTACTATTCACTGGCGTCGATGCTCGTACTGCCTTCACTGATGGAAGCTACAAACATCGCCGCGCTGGAGGCGATGGCTTGCGGGATCCCCGTCGTCGCCACCGCCGTCGGCGGCATGCCGGAAGTCGTTCAGGATGGAGAATGTGGATTTCTTGTTCCACCGGGGGATCAGAGTGCCATGGCAGGTGCGGTCAAAAACCTGTTAAGTGATGACGGCGCGCGCGGGAAAATGGGCGAAGTCGCGCGAATACGGGTCGTGGAACACTTCGCCTGGCGGAAAATTGCCGAAAGAACTGTGCGGTTTTACGAGCGCGTCATCAAAAAATTCGCCGGTGGTGAACCAAAATGAAGATACTCTCGTTCAGCCACGACGGCAATCTATACGGAGCCCAGCGCTCGCTCATCGGCATGCTCCGCGGACTTCAACAGCGCGGTCATGATGTTTCTCTGGTTATCCCCGGAAAGGGTCCGCTCACCGATTATGCTCGCAAGTTGAACATCCAGGCGCAGATTCTCCCTTACCCATTCCCCTCACTGAAACCACTGCGCGCACTGAACTTTATCCTGCGCTACCCGGGAGCCGCACGGCGGATCAGAAAGCTCGTTCGCAAAACGCAGCCGGATATCGTCCACTTCAATACCGTCGCGTGTATGACCCCTGCTGCCGCCCTAAGAAATGCCGGGATTCCGCGGGTCTGGCATATCCGTGAAACGACTGTCCCTGCCATCAAGATAGTTACCGGGCTCATAAAACACTGGAGCGACGCGGTCATTGCCAACTGCCGCTACAGTGCTAAGGCCTACCCTGGACTACACGATCTGCAAAGCACTCACATCGTCCACAACGGCCTGGACCTCGAGGCTCCTGACAAGACCGAGGGCGCAAGAATACGAGCGGAGTTTCATTGGTCCCCCGACGACTTCGTCGCGCTTTTCGCCGGCCAGCTACGGCCGCACAAGGATCCGATTACGCTCGTGAAAGCGGTGGCGGCGGCACGCTCACAGGGAGTCGCCGTCAAGGCGTGCATCGCGGGCGACGGGCCCGTGCTCGGCGACCTGATAACTGAGGTCACGGGACACAATCTGGTGGATTCGATAGCTCTCGCGGGCTTCCGTGAAGATCTGCCGGCTCTGATTTCCGCCGCGGACATCGTCGTCTGCCCGTCGCTGGTTGAGCCGTTCCCCAGGATAGGCCTGGAAGCCATGGCCCTCGGCAAGCCGATGATCGCAACCCACGTCGGTGGCATCCCCGAACAGGTGGTCGACGGCGAAACGGGCATCCTCTTTCCGCCACGCGATATCGCGGCGCTCAAAGAAGCCCTGATTGAGCTTGCGCAAAACCGGGAAAAATGCGAAACGCTCGGCCGGGCCGCGAAGCTGAGGCACGGCATGCACTTCAGCGAGAGCGTCTATGCCGGCGGCGTCGAAGCCGCCTTCAGGAAACTGCTTGCCTAGAATAAATCCTGTAATTGTGAACCGGACTTCGAATGTATCGGTAAACCAACGCTACCGGCCCGGCGGAATCGCAATTATCTGCCGGGCATAACCGTCATCCGCTTCAGGAGCCGGACCCCCGGCTATCCGGGCAAGAGCTTCGCGATACATCCCGGCGGCCCGATCCCGGAGCGAATAGTCTCCCATCACTTCCGCCACCAGGCCGAACTCGTTGATTGCCGCCAGGTAATTCGGTTCCAACTCTAAAGCCTTGTCCAGCAATCCGCGCGCTTTCTGCAGCCCTGCGGGGCCCTTCTCCTTCTCAACCGTCGCCGCCATCAGATAAAAGGCCGCCCTCTTCGGCCACTGCTCTATCGCACTATAGGCCAGGTTCTCAAGCGTTTCGATAATATCCTCTGTCTTGGGGTAGCCCTTTCGTACGAGATTGAAATAGGTGTCGAGCTGTTGGAACGTTTCCACGCCCCTGCCGGGTAGGTTGGCCTCTGCCGTCTTGAAATTCAGCAGAGCCTGGGAGAAGGCGTATATATCGCCGTCCGCCCGGAAGATCTCCTTGTAAGCCGATCCCAGGTAGAGCAGCAGGGCGGCGTTTGACGGATACCAGCGCTTCAGCTCTTCCAGCTCCGTTACGATATTCCTCAGCTCGGCAACCAGCCTTCCCCGCACAACATCCCTGCGGGAAGGGTCGATCGAGGAGGGGATGGAGCCGAAGCCCGCAACAACCGCGCTGTATCTCGGCCCGATTTCGCGCATGCGCGACTCGTAATTCAGCGGCCTGACAATCTGCGCGACCGCAAAGCCAGCGAGAAGAACAAAGACCGTGATTATTGCCACCGCTCCCCTCGGCAATGCCAAGTCGATCCTGTAGCGGCGCCGGAAGAAGCCCAGGGGTGTTGCTCCCTCGCTGCTCAC
>CBFCZO010000022.1:0-41316 GCA_965602675.1 uncultured bacterium
TGGATTGTCGGCAGCGACATGACGGCGTCGCCGATCCAGTTGAGGCCCTGGACTAGCAATCGCCGGACGCCGAGCAGCGATTCAGCCGCCACGCTGTTCCTCCGCCGGCGGGCGTGCCTTCCAGCGGCGGTGCATCCAGAGCCAGATTTCCGGGTTCCGCCGGATGTGGTCTTCAATAACCATTGTGCAAGTTTGCGTTATGTAACGAATTGCCTCCGAGCGGTCCATACCGTTGATGGATAGATCCAGAGCTGGCTCGTAGATAAGGACCCAACGTCCGCCGGGTAACGGCTCGGTGAAGGCGGGGACGATCGGCGCTCCGCTCTTGAGCGCGATTGCCGAGAGGATTGGTGTAGTGCTCGCCGCCACGCCGAAAAAATCGACAAACATTCCCTGCTTGGGGCTGATATTCTGGTCGATCAGCACACCTGCCGCCTCATTACGCCGTAGCGCTTTAAAAATCTCGCGGACAGCGTTTTGCTTGTAGACGACACGGTTGCCGCTGCGCGTGCGGTAGCGATGGACCATTTTTTCCAGCAATGGATTATCCAGCCTGCGCGTGATGACGCTCATCGGGCGCCCGAGGTAACCCTGCTGCATCCCCATCAACTCCCAGTAACCGTAGTGTGCCGTGAGGATCAGCACTCCCTTGCCCTTCTCAAAAGCGGCTTCGAGGTTCTCCCAGCCCTCCACCTCGGTCATCCGCTCCATTTGTCGGCGCGAGATGCGCGGCGAGCGGATGAAATCAAAAAAGATGGCCCCGAAGTGACGGTATGTTCCGCGGGCGATCCTTTTTATCTCGGCTTTGCTTTTCTCTTCGCCGAAAGCCAGGTCGAGGTTGTGCAGGACTTCACGCCGGTGCCTGCGGTCGACCAGATAGAAAAAATCGCCGAGCCGGCGACCGCACCAAATCGCCGCGCGCCGCGGTAAAAAAAACAGCAGTGCGCGAGCAATCCACACCAGCCCGTATTCGATATAATGCCTAAGCTTCATTTTTTCGTTGCTTCTTCAATCAAACTTATAAGCTCATCTTCGCGGTCGATTTCCAGCCTTACCCTGAGAACCAACAGCCTCGGCCACCCGTCCGGCAAGCCCGGCAGCGAACGCAGGCGCTGCGCGTCCTTGGAAGTGGTGATAATAACATCCGCTCCGCTCTGCTTCCAGGTCTCAGCCAGACGGTTCAGGTCTTGCTCCGTATACGTGTGATGATCGGGGAATGTTACCAATTCGAGCGGATCGGCCTCGAGCCAAGCCAGCGTGAGGGCGAAGCGCTCGGGTACTGCGATACCGCAGAACGCCAGAAATTCCAAACGCTTCAAATCCTCCAACTGCAGATCCTCATTTGTCCGGAAATCCGAGCAGCCTACGGGCTTGTGGTACGCCTCGAATATTGGGGGATTTATACCCTTTTTTATCAGTGAGTTACGGGCAGCCGACCTGAACTCGGCATCCCTGCCGAGTAGCACAATCGCATCGGCTGCTTGTGCTAAACGTAGTGGTTCGCGAAGTTGGTGGCAGGGCATTCCGGTGCCGAAGACGCTGTCAGCTTCGAGCATCAGCAAATTGAAATCTCTGCCGATTGCTCGGTGCTGGAAGCCGTCGTCGAGGAGAAAAATGTCCGGCTTGAAGCGTTCTTCGGCCAGTCGGCCGCCGCGGATGCGGTTTCGATCCTTTATCACGATCAGGCCCGGCAAGGCCCCGGCGAGCATCGCGGGCTCGTCGCCCGCCTCGGCGGCTCCGGCATGCGTTTCTTTTCCATCGGATACGATCAGCGGTTCCGGCCCGGAACCTTTGTATCCTCGCGTGAGCACTGCAACCCTTTTCCCCGTTTTCTGAAAGCGCTCGGCAAGCATTGCAACCATCGGCGACTTACCTGAGCCGCCGAAACTCAATCCCCCTACCGAGACGGTAGCCGCGTTCAACCTGGGCGCGGATGCAAGCTTGGCTCGGGGTTCCTTTCTCAGAAGACCGAGTGCATTGTGGTGGATCTTCGCGAGAAATCTCAGGATCAGCGGCGCTTTTGAATATGAGCCACGCCGGGCAAGGGCAGATCTTACCGCCTGCAACGTCAGCGGAAGCGCCTCCTGGTTTTCCTCGATTATCGCCAAGGCGGCCTCGGCCATGGCTGTCCGCTTGTGCTCGTCGTGGAGGATCTCCGAAAGCATCTTTATCAGTTCATCTTTGTCTGTTACCTGTTTTCCTGCTCCTTTGTCCAGGATCCGGCGAGCGATCTCGCGGAAATTGTCCATATGTGGTCCGAAAACAACCGGAACACCCGCGGCGCAGGCCTCGAGCGGATTCTGGCCGCCGTGCGGAATGAGCGAGCCGCCGATAAATGCCGCAGTGGCCAGATGATACAGTAGGCGCAGTACGCCGATAGCATCGACTAAAATCACCTCGGATTTGCGCGGCCTGTTTTCCAATTCAGAAAAGCGGACGAAATCGGCACCCTTTTGGGATAGCTTCTCGGCCACTTCGCCGAACCGTTCGGGCTTCCTCGGCACGAGAACCAGGCGCAATCCGTCGCGCTCGGATGTAATCTTCTCAAACGCCTCCAGAACCGCTTCTTCCTCGCCCGTGTGTGTGCTGCCTGCGATGATAATCCTATCGCTGGAAGCGACGGCTAGAAGCCCGCGAAGGCGTTCGACTTCGGAAACGTCGACGGCAAACTGGCCGCGATCGAACTTGAGGTTTCCCGTGACGACAATGTCCGTCGGCCGTGCGCCTATCGCTTCCAGCCGCTCAGCATCAGTTCTGCTCTGTGCGCAGAGTATTGTGTAACGTTGAAGTAGTGGCCCGAAGAACCTCCGGAATCTCATGTAACGCCTGCATGAACGGTCGGAAATGCGCCCATTGGCCAGGACCAGGGGAATTTTCCCCCGTGAAAGTGTGCGGATGAAATTCGGCCAGAGTTCCGTCTCCAAGACGATGCAGACGTGGGCTCCGGTGCTGCGGAGTGCCCGCCGAACGGCAAATTTCCAATCGAATGGGAAATAGAAATAGCCGTCGGCATCGAGACTTTTCTCCGCGATTTCCATGCCTGTTGAAGTAGTGGTGGAGACAAAGATCAGGAAATCAGGGAGTTTTTTCTTCAGCTCGGCAACCAGCGGCTTGGCCGCCAGCGCTTCGCCCACCGAAACAGCGTGCAGCCAGATTGCCGGTCTTTTTTCGGGATTCAGCCTCGGAACGCCGATCCCCAGCCTCGCCGTCGCTGAATGGAGATACTTCTTTCGTGTCCTGCCGCTGAGCAGCAGAAACGGCGCGGCCAGCAGCATGGCCAAGGTGTAGAGCAGACTGTAGAGCATCATTCCCGCCGTCAGGCGGTCGTTATCCTAACGTTCGTTAATGTCGAAAAGGTAAAGCGTGTCAAGGTGCCGGGCTTCGGTGCCGTCGTGAACGGCAAAGCGCGAAGCGCGATTACCTGGCGCGCCCCAGAGAGCCGCTGCCCCGTATTCGCCCTTCTTGTTAACGGCATAGAACTTAATATTGAACGTTTTGATGAACTCCATATCGTAGTTGCGCGCGATCCGCTTGATCGTTTCCATTGCGGCCTCGCCCGGGCTCTTGCCCATCGCCATCTGCATTACCGTGTGGAACGAGCCACAGAACTTGATCGCCTCTTCCCCGCGGCCGGTGGAGCCGGCACCGCCGATTTCATTGTCGACGTAAAGTCCGGCGCCGATGATCGGGCTGTCGCCGACGCGGCCGGGAATCTTGAACGCCAGGCCGCTGGTAGTGGTGACGCCGCTGATATCACCGTTCTCGTTGACCGCGAGGCAGTTGATTGTTCCCGTCGGTCGCGTCGACGGGTAGTCGTAGTTGAGCGCATAACCACCCTGCGGGGGCAGCCAATCATCCTGGTCGCTGAGGTTTTCCTTCCAGCGCAACCAAATCTTGCGTGCGCGTTCCGTCAGCATGTCTACTTCCTGGAAACCATGCGCCTTGGCGAAACGCAGGGCACCCTCGCCGACGATCAGGACGTGATCGGTTCGCTCCATCACCAGTCGCGCCACCTTCGACGGATTCTTGATATTGCGCAGGCTGGCGACCGCACCGGCGTTGTTACCCGAAGGCCCGTCCATTACCGAGGAATCGAGTTCGACCACGCCGACCTCGTTCGGCAGACCGCCGTAACCCACAGATGTGTCATTAGGGTCGTCCTCGACGATATTCACGCCGGCGATGACCGCGTCCATTGTGCTGCCGCCGCCACGCATCACTTCCACCGCCTTCGCCACAGCCGCCAGGCCGTTCGCGGAGGAGACGCACACCATTTTGCTCTGTGTTTTTACTGTTTTGGCTGAAACCCCCATTCCACCCATCATCGCACCCGCGCCAACTGCCGCGAGCGACCCCATGAGAAAGTCGCGCCGATTAGGCTTCCCTTCCATTCCCGTGCTCCTTAATCTGTTTGTCCAGTCGTTCAAGTATACACGGGCGGCCAGCCGAGCGAAAGCGAAGTGGAGCGCCGCTCAGGGTCGTACGGATCAATCACACTAAGGGCGGAAAACCTATGTCTTGGGCTTGAAAGAGAAGGCGATTAGACTTCGCGATTCCTGCGTCAACGGTTTGAGAGAGATATCCTCGAAGAATTGCATACCTGCGAATCCCACTTTTTCGAGGAAGGTTTCAAGCAACTCTCGGCGGATCGGATTGAGCGGGCTGCTGAAGCCCTCCAGCAGGTCGCGCGAATTGCGGTCGTATATCGAGACGTGGAAGATGACCTTAGTGCCTTTGAACTCGTAGTGCCTCCGAAAGGTGACCGGGCGGCCGTTTCGCACGCCGTCCCTGACAGCCACGGCCGAGTCGGCACTGTCGAGATAATGGTCGAAATAGACTGTCTGGAGCAAGAGCAAGCCGCCGGGTCTCAGCAGCTTGTGGAAGTGCCTGAGAGCCTTGAGCACGTCTCCGTCGTCTACCAAGTGGGGCAGCGAATTGCCCAGGCAGACGATTGCGTTGAATTTTCCCTTGACGGTATCTGAGAGTTCGCTCATTTCGGAGCTTTGAAACCGCAAGCCCTTTACGCCGCTCTCTTTGGCATTTTTGCTTGCCAGGCCGAGCATTACCTCATTGTTATCGACACCGACCACTTTGTATCCAAGCTTGGCAAAAAGGATCGAATGGCGCCCCGTGCCGCAGGCGACATCCAGGATTCTCTCGATTCCATAATGCTTGAAAAGCTTGTCGAAATACTTGCCCTCGAAGGCCAGACGTTTCTCCCAGTCGACCATATCGTCGTAACTGTTTGCAAATCCGTCGTAGAACACCAACGAACCTCCTTACAAAACATCAGGACTTAAAAGTATATCAAAAAAATGCACTTCGGCCAATTATTTTATCGTAAACAATTGAAATATATATAGTTATGCCGACAGAGGAGCTAAGATTCGCTCCCCTGTTGGTGGTCAGAATCTAACCAAACCAGATGCGAACGATCAGCGGCGCGAAGACCAGGCTGACAATGCTCATCAGCTTGATGAGGATGTTCATCGACGGGCCGGAGGTGTCCTTGAAGGGATCACCTACAGTGTCGCCGACCACCGCAGCCTTGTGATTGGGGCTGCCCTTGCCGCCTAAATTACCCTCTTCGATGTACTTCTTGGCGTTGTCCCAAATCGCTCCGCTGTTTGCCATCAGGATTGCCAGCGCCACACCGGTCACCAGGGCACCGGCCAGCAGGCCCCCAAGGGCGGCCGGCCCGAGGAGGAAGCCGACGAGCAGCGGTGCCGCGATGGCCATCACGCCTGGGATGATCATTTCCCATAACGCGGCTGTGGAAGCGATGTCGATGCATCGCGCGTAATCGGGTTCTGCCTCGCCTTCCATCAGGCCCTTGATCTCGCGGAACTGCCTGCGGACTTCGTTGACCATCTTGAAAGCTGCCTTACCCACGCTCTTCATTGTCGTCGAAGCGAGCAGGTAGGCGACGACCGCGCCGAGGAGCACGCCGATCACAACACCTGCATTGGTTATATCGATCACGAACTCGCCGGCACCGGTCGTGAGCGCGATCGTGTGGCTGTAAGCGCTGAACAGCGCAAGAGCGGTGAGCGCTGCGCTGCCGATGGCAAAACCCTTACCCATCGCGGCGGTCGTATTGCCGAGGGAGTCGAGGCGGTCGGTGATCTTGCGGATCTCGGGTCCCGCGTGGCTCATCTCAGCAATGCCTCCGGCGTTATCGGCAATCGGACCGTAGGCGTCGACGCTCATCGTGATGCCGATGGTTGCCAGCATCCCCACCGCGGCCAGGGCGATGCCGTAGAGGCCGGCCCACATGTGGGCGAGAAAAATAGCCAGGCAGATGGTCAGCAGAGGCAGGGCGACGCTCTCCAGGCCGGTGGCGAAGCCCGAGATAATAATTGTCGCCGGGCCGGTCTCGCTCTGCTTGGCAACGCTGCGTGTGGGCGGACCGGATGTGTAGTACTCGGTTATCAGGCCAATCACGATTCCGGCCAGCAGGCCTGCGACAACGGCGGCGAACAATTCCCAACCCCCAGCGACCCATTCGCAGAGGAAGTAAGATCCGATCACGAAGAGCCCACCGGCGAAGTAAGTCACCCACCTGAGAGCCGCTTGCGGCTCCACTCTCTTGAAAACCGACATGCTTAGGATGCCAAGGATCGAAGCGACAAGGCCGAGCCCCGCCAACGCGAGCGGCAGGAACATGTGGCTTGCGGACATTGCGGCGCCGATTGTCATGGCGGCGATAATGCTGCCCACGAAGCTCTCGAATAGGTCTGCTCCCATGCCGGCGATGTCACCGACGTTGTCGCCGACGTTGTCTGCGATAGTGGCCGGGTTGCGGGGATCGTCTTCAGGGATTCCCGCCTCGACCTTGCCGACTAGGTCGGCTCCCACGTCGGCGCTCTTGGTGAAAATTCCTCCGCCGACGCGCGCGAAGAGAGCGATCGAGCTGGCGCCCATCGCGAATCCGCTGATGACGCCGGGATCCTTGCTGAGAAGCGCGAAGACGGCGCCGACACCCAGGACACCGAGGCTGCCGACTGACATACCCATAACCGAACCGCCGAGGAAAGCGACCCCCAGGGCTGCGGCCACGCCCCCGTCCTTGGCGGCCTGGGTCGTGCGTACGGCGCTTCGCGTAGCGCTTTTCATGCCGAAAAAGCCTGCCAGCATCGAGCATACCGCCCCTCCGATGTATGCGAGAGCAGTCATGGGGCTGATGAAGGTAGCCAGAGCGGCAGTGACCAGCACGACGAAAATGACAAGTATTGAATACTCCTTGCGCAGGAATACCATCGCTCCATCGTGCACGAAGCCCGACAGCTTTTGCATCAGCTCATTGCCGGGGCTCTTGCGCTTGATCAGTATATAAATGATCAGAGCGAAAATCAGACCAACAACACCTAATAGCGGTACGATTAATTCCAGCTGTTCAACATTCATGCTCAGTGCTCCTCCCGAGTCAATCAGCTTCGCACATACTAAGTCAATTCCAGGGTATTCCCAACCCCAGATCTGACTGAAAACGCATGCTGGAGATTCCCAACATTTCCGGGTCGCGCATTATACTTAGCTGTTCATTGAGGTGCAATGCGCAATAAGGATTTGACTACCTTTGTTTTCGCGCCTCTGATAACATCGCCCGATCCGGAACGAAGCGCTACAAATGCTGTCATTCACAGTAGCGGACACGAGGAGTGGCAATTGCTGCGAAAGCTGATTACATATCTGGTGTTAGCGGCTGTAACATCATGTTTGTCAGCAGGTTACGCTCTTTCTCAGGAGGAAAAGGAGACGGCCCCGAAGACGGTCAATAAGGGGAGCACAGTCCTCCTGGCCGCTGAAGGTTTGAAAACACTTTTCCCCTCGGCACCTTGGGCTTGGTTTCTCCTCGGACGCGCTTACATGTACGACGGACGGTATAAAGCCGCTGAGGAGGTCTTGGAAAAGGGTCTCGAGCTGGATCCACGTTCGCTGATGGGACGTTTGTGGCTTGCCGAGCTTTTGCTTGGCCGAGGCAGGATCGATAAAGCGGGAGAACAATATGATCTGGCGCTCGAGGCCTCTCCGCATTCCTACGACGCCAACGTCGGCAGGGGAAGGGTTGCAACGCGCCGGAGAAAGCTCGACGACGCTGAGAAATACCTGAAGGTGGCTCTCGATGTTAGACCCGACGGTTTCGAGGCTCTGCTGACCCTGGGAAGGGTATACGCCCAGAAAAAGGAGAACCTGCAGCGTGCTATAACCACGCTGCAGCGTGCTTACCTGCAACAGCCGGAAAACATCGAACTGAACCTCGAGATGGGTGAGCTTTACTATTCCACAGGCAGCTACGACAAGGCCGGCTATTTTTTCTCCAAAGCCATCAACCTTGATCCCGAACGTGCCGCGCCTAGGATAGCCATGGGAAAAAGCCTATATTACGAGGGTAAATACGACGAAGCGTTGCGGCAACTTCGCCGGGCCGCGAGCCGCGATCCGAAGAACCCCGAGATTTTCTATTACGAGGGCGGTATTTTCCTGGCGCAAAAGAAGTACCCTCGGGCTGCCTCATCTTTTCGCAAGGCCAACAGGCTGGGTAAGAGTGACGGCTTCGGATATAGGGATGCTTTGTTTTTCCTCGGCAAAACGGAATTCCTGCAAGGCTTGCACAAGCGGGCCTATTCAAGCCTCCTGCGTTATCGCATCGTACATTTGACAAAAACGACTTCTGAACTTGCAGTGCCGCCGGATTCGACCACGCAGCAAGCGCTGAAGGAATCTCTGCAGCTAATCTTGGAGATTGATAAAGCACTGAATATCGAGCGCCGCCCCAATCAGATTCCGGGGAAAATCGACACAGAGCACATGGTTATCATTCCCAGTGGCAGGTCCCTTTACGGCGGCTGCAAGAACGCCGATGGCGAGCGGGGAGATGCGTTCGAAGTGGAAGTCAGCACATTTGCCATCGACCGCCGGGAGGTAAGCAACGCCGACTACCGCGTCTTTATCGAGGCCACTGGTTGGCGGATACCACGAGCCGAAGGGGAAAACCTGGCGAAAACGGAATTCGATTGGAATCCCAAAACGAAAACATTCCCACCCGGCATGGAAAATCACCCCGTACTGAATGTCTCCTGGGAGGACGCGATTGCTTATTGCGCCTGGGCAGGCCGTCGTTTGCCGACCGAGGCCGAGTGGGAGCGCGCCGCGCGTGGCGGACAAACCGAGCGGATGTATCCCTGGGGTAACCGCAGGCCGAGTGACAAGCAGGCGTGTTACAACACCGGATTGAAAGGGGGACCGCGCGAAGTCGACGATGCCGAGCCCAATGCCTACGGCCTCCTGCACGTGGTTGGAAACGCGGCCGAGTGGTGCGCGGATTGGTTTGAGCCCAACCTTTATCGCGCGGCAGGCACTCGCAAGGACTTCAAGGGGCCCGCCGCCGGATCAGGCCGCTCCTACCGCGGCGGACACTGGCTCAGCGGCGAGATCGACATCCAGATCGCGGAGCGGGGCGGTCTCTCTCCGGAAGCGAGGAATCCCTATGTCGGCTTCCGTTGCGCCGCGGACCTGCCGGAAGATCAGAAAAAGTAAACTGATAGTCTCCATTGTGTTAAATTGCCGGTATGCGCCGGGTTTCCTGCATTGGCTATACCTTGCGCATCGTTTTTTCCTAAGCATTTCACCCTTAGAATTGCTGAATTTCCATCAGCGGGGGGAATTGAAATGAAGTTAATAGCTGTCGCAGCTCTCATCGTAATGGCGCTGGGATTATCGCAAACGAGCGGGGCCGTCGGGAAGAATGATCCGCAGCAGGTCTCACGTCCGCGCGCCCGGACGCTAGGCCTCAGTTTCGGGGTCCTGCCGACCGGTCCACTCAATCTGATCACCGACGTCCAGGGAGTGAAGGTAGGCCACTTTACCCTCATCGAGGGCGAATCGCTGCGCACAGGCATCACGGCCGTCCTCCCGCACGGCGGCAACATGTTTCTCGAAAAGGTCCCCGGCGCTGTTGCTGTAGGCAACGGTTTTGGCAAGCTGGCCGGTTCGACGCAAGTGAACGAGTTAGGGCAAATCGAAACTCCGATCCTGCTGACCAATACTCTCAGCGTCCCACAGGTCGCCGACGGGCTGATTGAGTACATGCTCTCCCTGCCCGGACTAGAAGATGTTCGCTCGATCAATCCTCTGGTCGCCGAGACCAATGATGGCTGGCTCAATGACATTCGCCGGCGGCCATTCGGCCCGGATCATGTCAGAGCCGCAGTAGAGGCGGCCGGAGCCGGGCGTTTCGAAACCGGCTGTGTCGGCGCGGGGACCGGAACAATCTGTTTCGGTTTCAAGGGTGGGATCGGCTCGGCATCGCGAAAACTACCTGAGTCGCTCGGTGGTTGGACGGTCGGCGTGCTGGTGCAGACCAACTTCGGCGGAGTCCTGACGATCAATGGCGTCCAGGTAGGAAAACTCTTGGGGAAATATCCTTACAGGGAACAGGTGGAGAAAGACCCTGGCGGGTCGATTATTATGGTTGTTGCCACCGACGCACCGCTGACTCACCGCAATCTCCGGCGGCTTGCAGACAGGGCGCTCCTGGGGATGGCCAGGACCGGGGGCTATGGCAGCAACGGCTCAGGCGATTACGTGATCGCTTTTTCCACCCATGCAGGATGTCGGATTCGCAGCGGCGGCGAGTTGCTCGTTGAGCGGCCGGTGCTGGACAACAACGCCATGTCACCGCTGTTCCTGGCTACTGTTGAGGCGACCGAGGAGGCGATCATCGACAGCCTGTTCACGGCGACCTTGACGATGGGCAGGGAAGGCCGCGTCATTGAGGCCTTGCCGATGGATGAAGTCCTAGACCTGCCGGGCACTAAAGTTAAATAATATGTCATATAACATGTTATGATGTTAAAATAACCACGAGTAATATGTAGTATGACATATTAATCTTCGTATGTGATTTCTTCGTAACCACGGGGGACGCGGTAGACGAACAGGTTTTCGTCGACATCGGCGTTACGGCGTAGGTTGAAGAACTCCAGCGTCATTTCGATCTGGTCGCGCTGCTGAACGAGAATCTTGACGACCGGCGCCGGTTGATCAACATCGATCCACAGGTCCATACAGCGGATTAGTGAGTCAGCCTGGGTGTCACCCTCTTTCGGAATGCAACGCAAATGGTAAGCGGGTCCGGACCTCAACTCCTCGATACCGGCAAGCTCGATATCGTGAAACTGCCGCAATTCTTCCGCTCCGCCGGTCAGTGCTATTCCGCCGGTTCGTCTCTTAATGGTTTCCAGCTTTATCTTGTCGACTGCCTTGACGTTGTGGCGGATGCGCCAGCCGTAATCTCCGTTGCTGAACATCTCCTCGACCACTTTACCGTCGACCTCGAGAACCCAGCGGTAACGCGCCGACTTCAGGTAGTAAAATGTGCCGTTGAAAATGGTTTCGTCACCGAATTCATCCTCCTCGATCTGCCTGTAGGAGGTAATCAGGGAATTCAGCTGCGAGCTGGCTTCCGACAACCTATGCAGGATTTCATCGACCGAGGGCTGCTGCTCCTGCACCGGGGACCAGGCAGTTGCCAGAACTGCGAGGAACAACGCCGGGATCAGCACGAAGTTCGGCACTGCGCTCATCGCAGTCCCCTTGGGATAATGCGGTAATGGCGCGGCCCCATCTCCTCGTCGCGGATCAGGTCGGTATCCCTGCCGAAGCGCTCACTGATGTATTCGCGTAGCACATCGAACTCGGGGACCGGCTTGCCTTCCTCCCAGGTAAGGAAAAGGCTGGTGTTGTAACGGTGCAGCGAGATCGCCGCTCCCTCTCCGAGGTCGACGGCCTCGCCAACGATGAACCAGCCGTTGGAGTTGGTCGGGATGAATATCAAAGCGGCGATGTAGGTCAAGCAGAGGAATTCATGCTGCCATGTCCCTCGCCGGTAATCCCAGGCGATGATCTTGGCGATGACCTTCAGCAGGAACATCTCAAACCTCAGGCGTCGTGGTCGATAACCGCGCCGTCGCGCATCACGATCCGCCTGTCAGCGACCGCGGCGGCCTCGTGGTTATGAGTGATCATCATGATCGTCTGGCCCAGGGTGTCGTTCAGCTTCTTCATCAGGCCAAGCACCCGCTCGCTGTTCTCGCTGTCAAGGTTGCCGGTCGGCTCGTCGGCCAGCAGGATCGAGGGCCGGGAGATGAGCGCGCGGGCGATCGCCACGCGCTGTTGCTCACCCTGCGACATTTGCAGAGGCCTGCTGTTCATTTTGTGGCTGAGGCCGACGAGTTCCATCATCTCGCGAACTTTCTCTTCCGAGCCGTCGTCACGCAGGGTGCCGGCGACCTTCAACGGCAGGCGGATGTTGTCCCCGGCACTGAGGATGTTGAAGAGGTTGAAGCGCTGGAAGACGAAGCCAATCTTCTCGCGGCGGAAGCGCGTGCGGCGGCCGTCGCGAGAGTGAGCCATGTCGACACCGTCGACAGTCACGCCGCCGCTCGTTGGCGTGGCGAGTCCGCCGATAATGTGCAACAGAGTCGACTTGCCGCAACCCGAGGGGCCTAGCACCGCAACGAATTCACCGCGATTGACAGTCAGGCTGATGCCGCGCAGGGCCTGCACTTCTACCTCGCCCATATGATAGGTCTTGGTGACGTCGTCAACGATGATCAGTTTGTCGTTGTCCTTGCTGCTCATTGCTTACTCGTAGGAGAGTGCGACGACCGGGTCCAGCCTGCTGGCTCGGGATGCAGGATACAGCGTTCCGAGCATAGCCGCCACAAACGCTATGGTTGCGCTGATTATCATCCAGTCGGGCGTCATTTCCATCTCAAGCAAGGGGAAGAGATTCTTTATCAGTAGCAGCCCGCCGTATGTCAACAGGTATCCGATGACGATTCCTATCACCGTGATCAGCAACGATTCCTTGACGATTTCCTGGACAATAAATCTTCTCGTGGCGCCGAGGCTTTTAAGGATGCCGATTTCACGGGTTCGCTCGATGATCGAGTTATACATCGAGAGTAGTATGACGGCGAAGCAGATCACGGCGCAGATACCGATCATCGCGATGGTGAACTCCTTCAGCCCCAGCGCGCTGCTGATGAAGGCGCTGAACAGATCGTTGATATTTCTGACTGCCCAGCTATCGCCTAGATCGGTCTTCAGCCGAGACACGACCTCAGAAACCTCGTTGCGGTCTTTCGCGCTGACGTAGAAGAGTGTGGCGACACCCTGGCGACCAGGTCGGGATATCTGCGTAAGAATGTCTCTGCGGACGAAGATGCGCGCCCCGAGCGCCTCTTTAATGATGCCGACCACCTTCCAATCGAATCCCAGCATCTCCACGGTATCGTTCAGCTTGATTTTATTGGCTAGCGCCATTTGGCGATCGATGATTAACTCGGGCTGGTCTGCTTCTCCTTCCGCGAAAGGCCCTCCGGAGATGAATTCGAAGCCGGCCCCGACATTGTCGTACTCCTCGAAATCGATACCGTAGACATAGTTGAACTGGCGTATGCGCTCCACCCCCTTGGGATTGAGATACGAGGTCGACTCGATCAGCACAGGTGTCGCAATCGCGACGCCATCGACCGCGCGGATTTTCTCGGCGTAGCGATCGTTAACCAGCTCGTTTGGGTAGAAGGCGCCGAAGCTGTCTTTGCTGACCATGATATCAGCGCCAATGTAAGCGATTCTGTTAGCAAGGTCCCTGATGTTGCCGTTGATCAGACCCACGGCTACCATCAGCAGCGACACGCTGAGGGCGATGCCGAAAATCGACACAAAACTCCTGGTCTTGCGTGATAGCAGATTTGCTTTAACTAGGTTCGGCAACTTCTCTTCTCTCGTCCAGGTCTTCTACCGTGAATCCTGCTGGAACCTGATATCTGAACAGTTCCTGGTCACTGTCCGGGTTAAGTTTGACTTCATCGAGATCAAGCCTGAGGCTGAGTTCCTCCCAGTGCCGCTCGATTCGGTACAGGGTAGGTAGCTCCACGCCGTCAACATCCCGGTATCGGTAAAGGTATGCATCGGTCACTACCTCGCCGCCTTCACCAAAAACCTGATGTCGCACTACGCGCAGAGACTCCCTTTCGAATTCGATTCTCCGGTGGATTAACAACTTTCCGCCGGCTGAATCGTCTAACAGAGTGATTATATAGCGGTTTGGAAATGTAGCGCAAACTGCTCGATATTTTTTCAGATCGTCCAACAACAACGCTTCGGCCAGAACTGCAGGATTGAGGCCGTGCCAGATCTCCTCTTTTCCTTCCAGCTTGGGTGTGGATCGCACGGCACCTGTGTATACTTTCTTTTCGCTGGGCACTTCCGCCCAGAATCGCACCCCGTCGGATCTTAGGACGAAGACTGTGCCGATGAGGCGCGCTGATCCGCGCATGTAAACGCTGTTGGGCTTGGCGAAAAGGAATCGGATGTCGGCGCCGCGATAATTCCTGCGCGAATATGTAAAGCGGTACTCGATTTTGCCGCGGGCCTGGAGTCCGGCTATTGCCTCGTTCCGCTCGGCCAGCCGTGAAAGCAATTCTTCGGGAGTTGCGCTGAGATAAACTTTCCTCGGTTGTTCTCTGTCGGGAACCACTTTCGGAGGGCAGCTGGTGATGAATACAGCTGTAGAGGCGACCAGTGCCGCGGCAAGAATGCTCAATCTGTTCACTTATAGTCACCTCTGCGCCGACAGGGCGGGGATTTTAGAACGGCTCCGGGTAGGTGTCAAGGGAACAGAGGAAGTGTGGCAGTCGTGACACATTATAATAACAGCCGGTCCCTTCCAGCCGGCCAATCTCCAGCTGTTGTGCACGGGTGACAGACGGCACAGGTATTGCACTTTACTCAGCACAGCCCAGGCAAATCTGTTGACGGTCCGTATGGGCCGTGCAAATATGAATTGCTTAAACAAAGGATATCAAATGAAGTTTCGGCCGGTCCTGATTAACGGCGTCGACCTGCTGATCCTGCTCATTGCTGTCGGCACCCTCGTGCTTATCGGCGTGCTCCTTACGATTGAGGATGTGGAGCTTTTTCTCACCTCGAATCAGGGATCAGGCCTTGAGGGAGAGGCGATAACAACGTCCAGGAGCGCAACCTTCGATTTGAGACGCACCAGAGGGGTCGGGCTGCAGGCATTCAGTGAAGACGCCGCTCCTGATCCGTCTGGCAGCTCCGACCTTTCCAGCGAAATTCGTGATATCAGAATTCTCGTGAGCGCTCGCGACACGCGCGACATCATTCTCCATGAGGGATTCCTTTACGTCGCCACCGAAGGCGGGCTGCTTGTTTACCGGCCGAACGGGGCGCTCGCCGGCCATTACACCCACATCAACGGACTCCCCTGCAATCGCCTGACCTGCTTCGCTTCATGGCGTGGATCGCTCTGGATCGGTAGTGAAAACGGACTGGTAAGGCTGCATGACGGAGCCGTGACGACTTACTTACCGGGTGTCGAGGACGGAGAGAGGGTAACCGCGCTGTTGCCCGAGGGCGAGAGGTTGCTGGTCGGAACCTACGGCGCCGGTCTCCTAAGTTTCGACGGGACCGAATTCAAGAGCGATTTTGGGCGGCTGCCGGGCGCTGACTTCGACCGCGTCACCGTGCTGGCGGAGTGGCGTGGACAAATTGCCGTCGGCAGCTTCGAGCGAGGGCTTTTCATCCAACGCGGAGCGGCCTTTGTGCGCATCACCCCAGAGCATGGCTTGCCTGATGAGAGGATCTCCGGTCTACATGCTGGAGAGGATCTGCTGGTTGCCACGGTCACTGGCGTCTGCATCGTCGATGAACGGCTCGATGTCACTCCATGGTCGCGCAAGACGATGGCCGCAGCGATTTTGCGGACGAAGGGATCGACTCTTGTCGGCACGCTTGACGGCCGTTTTGAGAGCTACAACGCCGGTAGGAGAAGGGAATCGATCACGCTCGGAACCCGCGAGAATCCCGTCCTCGTCAACCGCCTCGCGGCGGTCGATAACCGCAATTGGTTGTTAACCAGTATTGGACTGCACGAGATTACACCGGACGGTCTGCAACCTTTTGGTGAGCGCCCGCAGGTCGAGCTTAGCGCCAATTTCATCGCATCGATGGTTTTCGACCAGACCGGCAAGCTCTGGATAGGTTATTTCGACTCGGGTATCGAGCTTCTTTCTCCCGATTTCGCTCCGGGCGGTCGCTACGACGACGAAGCTTGCCGCACCGTCAAATCTCTCTTCTTTGACGAGAAAGAGGGCGCGGTCTATGTCGGCAGCAGCAAGGGTTTGACTCGTATCGGTCAAGACGGCGCCCGCACCAGCTGGACGATGAAGTCGGGCCTCATCAGTAACGAGGTAAATCACGTCCGGCGGTGGGGTGAAGAGATTGTCGCCGCCACCGGCGGCGGGCTGTCTTTCATCCGCGGCCGGGAAGTGCGCAGCATCTACGCCTTCCATGGTCTGGTTAATAATAAAGTGTTCACTCTGCTGCCGGAGGGCGAGCGTCTGATCGCCGGGACTCTGGGTGGCATAAGCATTCTCGAGGGGCACAACGTAATCGGAGCGATAACGCCGGAAAATTCGGCGCTGCCGATTCACTGGATAACGGCGCTATACGACGTCGACGGTTCCCTGCTCGTCGGTACCTACGGTGAAGGATTCGCACTTCGCCGCCCCGACGGAACCTGGGAGGAGTTGCCCCGGGCTGCGAACGGATTCGAGGTCAATCCCAACGCAGTAACCGGCTTCGGTGATCTGTTGCTTGCCGGAACCCTGGATAGAGGTCTTGCCGTATTCCACAGGAAAGAAGGCAGGTGGCGATTCTTGAGGCGCGGTCTCGGCTCTCCGAATGTCACTGCTCTGGCGCAGGACGAGCGCCGCCTGTTCATAGGCACTGATAACGGCATCGTCGTTATAGACAAGAAAACCCTGCTGTAAAGGGAGACGAAATGAAAGGGAAAGCGGTCATAATTTTCGCCCTGGCGGCTATTCTGGCCTGCAGCGCGATTGCTGCGGCGGACGCAGGGGTAATCATTCCAAAAAACATCAAGGACACGCCTGATCCCTCGATCCTCTCGCTGCAGCGCATGAGAGTTGACATCCGGATTGACGGGCAGTACGCGAAAGTCAAGGTGCTGCAAATCTTCCGAAACCACATCGAGCGGGATATCGAGGGGAGGTACCTGTTCACGCTGCCGGACGGCTCGCAGGTGTCGGAATTCGCTATCTGGGAGGACAGCGTCCGCATCCCGGGTGTGATCGTCGAGCGCCAACGCGCCCGTGAGATCTACGAGGAACTTACCTGGATGAAGATCGATCCGGGGCTGATGGAAACCGCCCGCGCCGAGACTCCGAACCTGTTCAGCGTCGAGATCTTTCCGATACCGGCGTTCGGGACCAAGCGTGTGGAGATCGAGTACACCGCGAACCTGGAGGTTGCGTCTCTGCGAAGCTTCTTCAGCTTCCCCCTCAAGCCGACGATTTACGGTAAACAGTCCTGTGCCGATTTTATGGTTAGACTCGATATGAGCAGCGACTTCCCCATCAGGAATTTCAAGCAGGCGGGCGAGACGATGCGGCTGGAGTACGGCCGGCAAGGCGCGCACCGGGTCAGGGGTGCTTACGCCGCTCGCGAAATCGAGTTCACCGAGGACTTCGCTTTCGAGTACGAAATCGACATCGCCGAAAGCCTGCTCTCCTTCCAGACCTACCGCGATACCGAGGCTGTCGAGGATCTCGGCCCCTTCGGGGGTGGCAAAACTCTGGTTGACGAGGCGGGCTATTTCGCGGCATCGGTCGTCTATGACCTCAACAGCGGGGCTACTACGGGACGCGACCTGCCTCCCAAGGATGTTGTCCTGCTGGTGGATACCAGTCTCTCGATGCAATGGGACAAGCTCGAGAAGAGCTACGAAGCAGTTGAGTTTTTTCTCAGGAATCTACCTGATAAAGACCGCTTCGGCTTGGTCAGCTTCAATCAAGAGATCGATACTTACGCACCCGAGCTTCGGACGGCAACCCCCGAGGAAGTGTCGTCGGCGCTCGATTTCTTCCGCAGCGGCTACATGATGGGAGGCACTGACATCGCGGGGGCAGTCGAGGCTGTGCTGCAGATGTTCAGAGGCGAGACCGGTAATCGCGACCGCTACGTTGTGCTGATCACCGATGGCGCTCCTACGCTGAAAGAGTTGAACTACGCCCGCATCGCCGAGCGCGTGAGGCAGGCCAACAGCGGGGCACGCGCCAAGTTCATGGTCTTCGGCATCGGCGGCGACGTGAACGAATCGCTGCTGCGCACGCTGGCCGACGGCAGCGGCGGCTACTACGTCTCCGCGAGCGAAACCGAGGATATCGACTTCAAGCTTCGCACTTTCCTCGACAAGCTCGGTGAGAAGGTGATCACCGGAATCGGCATCCTCTTCCGCGACATGGAAAACATCGACTGCGTATACCCCGCAGGCGAGCAGCGCACTTATGACCGCTCGCTATTCTCTTTCATCGGGCGCTATCGCGAACCGCGTGAGCGGGAAACAGCGAGTGTAAAAGCGGAAGCGGGCGGCGTAGGCATTAACCTTGAGAATGAAGTTGCGCTGCCGGAGAAGGACACCGAGCACGAGATGCTGCCACGGCGCTGGGCCAAGCTGCGGGTCGACCACCTGCTGCACCGTATCGACATGGCCGAGGAAGGGGAGGACGTCGAGCCTCTCATCGAGGAAGTGATAGCGCTGGCCAAGCGCTACAAGCTCGTGACGCCATATACCTCTTTCCTTGCTGCTCCGCGCGCTCTGCTGCGGCCGAGGGCGATCAAGCCGGGCGACCCGATCCTGCGCGTGCGCACACACGAGTCGATCACCGCGGTTGTCGCAGCCTTCCCATTCGGATTGACCAAGCCGCTCCATTACATCGCCGACGAGGACGTTTGGGAGGCCCGATTCCTCGCACCAAAATGGATGAATGACGGCACCTACCACTGCACACTGCTTCTGACCGACACCGACGGAAATCTCTACGAGGAAGACAAGAGTTTCGTGATCGACAGCAAGCCGCCCACGGTGCATGTACGGAGCGACAAGGAGCGCTATCTGCCGGGCGAGCGTGTAATCGTAACGATAAATGCCGATCGAGACACGAGGCGCCTGCAGGTGCGGATTGGTACGTTGTTACCGGCCGAAGCGCGTTATCGAACCAGACTGGGTGCCAGCCGGGCGGAGGTGCTGCTCCCGCCCGATCTACCGGCGGGGACCTACACGCTGCGAGTGACAGCCGTCGATTTTGCCAGGAATACGACGGTGGTCGAGATCCCACTGGAAGTTACAGCGCGCTGAGGCGGAGGTGAGACGATGAGACATTACGCGATAATCGCAATTATGATTGGCGCAGCCGCCGCGGCTGCACTGCTGCTCACCGGCGACTCGTCGAGCCTCCCGCTGCCAGCCGAGTCGGTGCTTGATGATCCGGTGCTGCAGGCGATCGACGAGGCGATGTTCACCAAGGTGCCGTTGCTCGATACGCAAGTGGATTTTCCACGGCTGGCGGTGGAAACGGAGCGCAAGTTGAATCAATTCGCCGCTGGTGAGGCTCCCGATCCGCGCTTCCTTGCTGCGCTTGCTGAAGTTCAGGTTTCGCTCTCAAAGTTTGACGAAGCCGAACGAACAATGCAGCGTCTGGCCGAGACCCATTCCGACAAGCAGGAAGGTTTTAGAAGGCTGGCGGCGTATTATCACACCCGCCTGAAAATCTCCGAGGAGGTCGAAACGCTCAGGCGCCTGGCTCCTTTGCAGGAACCCGGCGATCGCGTTGCCACATACGATGCGATTATTTCGTTGCTCGATGATTATCTCCTCAACGCTGTCGACCGTGAGTCGATCCTGCGGGCGAAAATCGAGGTCCAGCCCGACAAGCCGGGGCATTTGGAATCGCTGATCGAGTACTTGCTCGAGCGCGGAAGACGAAGCGAGGCGCTCGCTGAGGCGGAATCCGCTCTCAAACGGTACGAGGAGCGGCGCCGGGCCTTCCTTGCCCTCAAAGCAAGGATATTCCGTGAAGACGGCAAGGAGGAAGAAGCTTTGGCCGTATATAACTTCACCTTCGATCCCGTCGACGATATGGATGTATTCAACGACTACATGGGATTGTTGCGTGAGCTTGACCGCTACACTGAGTATGAGCGTTCTTTAAGACGGCGCTACCGTCTGGGACAGCTCGACGATCGCGGGCGGAGCGAGCATTTTCTACTGATGCGCAGCCGACGCCGCTTCGACGAGGCCATGAAAGCCTTGGACAAGTGGATCGAGAAATCCGGCCGCCTGAGCGTTGAAGAGTTGTCGAAGTTCGCCGGGGCGTACGAAGCTATCGGCGTGACAGAGCGGGCCTGGCGCCTGAGCTACACCCATTTTGTCGTTGCCGGGAGTCCCGCTGAAAAGAAAGAGGCCCTGGGCAAACTCTTCGACTTGACATGGGAGTTAAGCGGAGCCGAGAAAAATCTCACCGGAAGGAGCGCTGGATCATATCTCGGATCGGGCTACTTTGATACCTCGCCGGGCGTTGTCGGCGGCCTTCTATCGCTCATCTATAACACTCAGGACGTCGACGAGAAGCTCAGAGATCTTGAACGGGTATCTCGCGACTTCGAGAACCGCAAACTGCTGATGCGGATCTTCGAACAGTACAAAGCCGAAAATCTGAACTCTCCCGCGCTGGCGAAAATGTATGCGCGTGTGGTTCTTATGTTCGACGAGTACAACTGGCCCCGCACAGCCTTGAGATACGCCGCGGAATTCATGCAGGCGTTTCCCGAAGACGAAAACTATTATACGGTCGCTAATGCTGCGATAACCGCGCACAAGCGCATGGGTGCGCAGAACAATGAGCGCGATCTCTACCGTGAGCTGATCCGCCGTGCTGATCGACGCGGCGAGCGCGACAACTACTTCAAGTACTTGTCAAACCTCGTATCGTCCTTCGTGTCAAAGCGCGACTACACCGGCGCGATCACCGCCTATTGGAACGAAATCAACGCCAATCCGCAGGACGAACAGCTTTATCAACGTCTGCTCGAGTTCCTAGGCCGGTACCGGATTTACGACGAGGAGTTGAAGGTTTACCAGCGCGCCATCGAAGAGTTCGGCAAGAAGGATTATTACAACAAGCTGGCGAGGTGGTACATCCGCCAACGCCGCAACAGCGATCTGCAGGACCTGACCCGCAGGATCGCCGACATCTTCGAGGAGAGCGAGCTCGCGAAATTCTTCGGCGACTTCGTCAAGACGGGCCGCGACGTCGGGAATCCAGACTCCGTTTTTTACCGGACGATGTTCGAGTACGCCAACAGGCGCTTCCCGCGCAACATGAGGTTTGTCAGCGGCCTGCTCGATTTCTACAGCCGCTACAAGCTCTGGCCTGAATTCGATGATTTCAGTAAACGCTACTTCTACGCCTCGGAGTCGATCCGCAAGGGTTGGCTCAGGAGTCTCAGCCGGAGGAATTTACTTAAGAGCACGCTGGAGAGATTTACCGGCGGCGCTCCCGTCGAATCGCTCGAGGATTATCCCGAGAGTCCCGCCGAGAAGTTGCTGCTGGCCGAGCTGACCCGCTGGAACTCGATATATGAAGTCGCAGAACCGCTGTATCAGAAGTTGACGGTCGATTACCCCGGCAACGAGGAAATGGTTGCCACATTGGCATCAATCAAGCGCAGCTTCGGACGATCTGACGAAGCGGTTGCTTACTACTCTCGTCTTGCTTCTATTTACCCCGGCGAAAAGAAATACCCGACCGCCGCGGGCGAAATCATGATCGAGAAAGGCCGCAAAGACGAGGCGGCACGCTACTGGCGCAGGATCATCGATATCAAGCCCGCCGATTCCGATCTCTATCTCGAGCTTGCGAGCATTCTCTGGGATTACTACCAGTTCGATCGGGCCGCCGAGGTGCTTCTCAACGCGCGCGAGAGGTTGGACGATCCGCAGCTCTTCGGCGACAAGCTGGCCGCCGTCTACGAGTCGGCCAAGGATTATGACAGGGCTATCAACGAATACATACGCAGCGCTGTTCTCGGTATGGACCGGGGATTCGGCGGGGACAGGCCGCTGCAGCGGCTCGAATACCTGGCCAAGCGCAAAGGTATGTCCGGGCAAGTCGATTCCGCATTCCGGAGGAGCGTCACCGAAAATGCCGGCAAGCCGAATTTTGTGCTCGTCTACGCTGATTATCTCTTCAAGGTGGAGCGCCGTCAGGAACGAATCACTCTGCTGGAGAACGCAATCGAGCGTTACGACGATCCCGAGTTCATCGAAGGGCTCGTCTACCAGTTCCGCAATATCGGCAGCGACAAAAACGAGGAGCGCGCACTGCGCAGGCTGATAAACCTGCAGGGCGAGACCGAGGAGAACCTCAATTCGCTGGCCGGTTATCTCGAGCGGCGGGAGCGGCTCGATGAAGCAGAGGCTGTGCTGTTGCGCAGGGCGGAAATGACCCGCACCGACGAGCCGGAGGAACTCCCCGACTACCTGGCCGCTCTCGACGACGCCGCGGCATTTGCCTGGCGACACGACCGCTTCGACAAGGCTCTCGAGTGGTGGGGCACCGCCGCCAGGGCTGCGACCGTAACTGTCAAGTCTGCACGCCTTCACTCGCTTGCCCAGCGCTATATCCAGCGCGAACGCTTCGAGGAGGCCACGGCAATTCTCGAGGATTTATTGAAGCGTGCACCTTCTTCTACCGAGTACTACAACACCCTTGCCCAGATCTACACGAAGCAGGAGGACTACGCAGGACTGGCGACGCTCAACCGACGTGCAATCGAAGGTGTCCGTGCCGACAGCTCTCTGGGTAGCGAGGCCAAAACCTACAGGATTGCTGAACTACGCCTCGACCTGATCGGCAACCTGGTCGAGCTCGGCGATTTCACCGCAGCGGTCGATCAGTACATCGAGATCATCAACCGGCAATACGACGCCGAGAACCATATCGCGGAAGCTTTTCGTTTTGCCCGGCAACATAATCTGCTCGACAGGCTTGTAGCCTACTACGCCGATCTGAGTGAGAAATCGTTCAAGGATTTTCGCTGGAACATGGTGCTGGCCCGCCTGAACGAACAGCGCAACGATCTCGAAGCGTCTTTGGAACAGTGGAGCAACGCCGTTCGCAACGAGCCGCAACGAATCGAACTGCGCAAAGCCCAAGCGGACGTCCTCCTTAAGCTGCAACGCTACACCGATGCTGTCGATGTATACAGGCAGATTTACAGGCTGGATCGACGCAATACCGTCTGGCTCTATACGATAGCGCGCACTCAGGCGATCGCCGGCGACATGGAGGCAGCGCGTGCCACGCTCGAGAGCACGCTCGAGACCGGGCCCGAAGGTTTCTCGAAATACTTCGAAGCCGCACGCATCCTCGAGGGCTGGGGTGAAGTTCAGGCAGCGGCCGACAAGCTCGAACCCGGCTTGACAGAACTGCGCAAGGATATCTACAGGGAGAGCATTTCGGCCGGCGATCTCGACATGCTCGTCAGGGTCGGAATCAAGCTGGGCAACGTTGTCGAGACTTTCGATACTCTTCTGGCCCTGAACACCATCTATAACAACGAAGCCGCCCGCGAGGGCAACCAGCGTGCCTGGCAGGCTCGGCAGGGTCTCGACCTGACTTACAAGGCCTTCAGCGGCTCGTTCGCGCGTGCCCTTAACGCCTTCGCAACGAATGAACAACGGCGGCAGATCGCCGACAGAATGAGCGGTTATCTGAATAACTTCCCGGACAACCAAGGCACTGTGAATTTCGTGCGAGGATCCTCGGAGCCAATGGGCTTCACCGATATCACGGAGCGGTCCATCGGCCTCAAGCTCGGCTTCCTCAACAACCACAACAAGCGCTACGACTACCGTAACGAGATCCTCGCATCCCTGCGTTACTTCGGCAGTCGTGGTCAATGGAAGGCGGCGGCAGAAATGCTCGAGCGCGAGCGAAGCCGCAGCAACCTCTTCCACTTCCGCGGCGAAATGCTCACCCTGCTCGCCAAGCTCTACCGCTATGGTGGTGACTTCGACGCTGAGGCGGGTATCCTGCGTAACTTCGTCGCCGATACCGGCGGCAAGGAGATAGGGTTCAACAGCAACCATGCTCTTGTCGAGCGCTATCTGGAGATCCTGCTCGAACGCGGCAGCGAGGCGGAATTGCGCGAAGCTGCAACAACGATAAACACCTACACCGGGCAGACAATCAACTTTTTCCTCTCACATAACCGGTCGGACCTCGCCGTCGCGGCTATCGACGCGGCCGCCCTGAAGCGCAGCCCGAAGTGGCGCGACAGCAAGAAAATGCTGATCGAGACCTATTTCAACACCGATGGGCTCGACCTGGGTGTGCGGTCTTCACCGTACGAGTTGATGGCGGTCAAGCCGATAGGGGAGTTGGTAGGCACGCAGCCCGACCGTCAGCGCATACTCGCCGGCTCGGAATGGTTCGGCTTTGCCGGGCACTTCGCCGAAAGCCTCTGCTCCGCCGGAGATGAGCGCTATCGGAGCTTTGCGATCGCTACGGCCGAGCAGAGTCCAAGGTCGACGGAAGCGCAACGGCGGATTGCTCGCTTCTACACAGGGCACAAGCAATACGAAGCAGCTCTCCGCCACTACCGGCTGGCACAGCAGATTGCTCCCAGGGACCTGACGACCTTCGCGGAGCTTGGTGAGTTGCATCTGAAGCGTGGATACCGTGACGAGGCATTGCGGACCTGGGAGAAGATCATTTCCGGTGATGCCGGCGTCGGCGCTTATAGCCGCTACTTCGAGGTCTTGGCGGACAATGGCATGATCACGGACGCGGCGAGCACTCTTCTCGACTATCTGAAACGGGAGGTGGCCAAGTCCTTCAGCTGGTCGCACCGCGAATTGATGGAAACGGTCTATTACAGGCTGGAGAATGAGGGCGAAAGCCTGGCTGATTTTACGCGGGCTGTTATCGAGATGTCGAACGAGGCTTCCGAACCGATCGGACTTCTTCGGTTTGCCATCGATGATCTGGGTTTTCCCGCTGAAGAAAAGCTGAAAATCTACAGGAAAGTCATCGAATTTGCCGCGGAGATCAAAAGCACCGATGTCAGCGGCGAAGAGGGGCATTTCGATGAAGAATATGGTTGGAGTTCATCAGCCGAGTTGGATCGCTACTGGCTGGAACAGGCTTTCCGATTCGCTGTCGACAACAAGCTCTACGAAGCCGCGCTCGAGTGGATAAATGCATTCGAGGCGCGCGGCTACGCCGAGGAAATCTGGGGTTACCTGCGCGGCGATGGCCGCTACTGGCAGTTCAAGGCGAAAGCGCTTATGGGTGTCGGCCGAAAGAGCGACGCGCTCGAGGCCCTGAAGGGCGTTTACGACACCAGGCCTCCCCGCCTCGAGCGCTACGAAATCGCTCACCGCATTCTATTGGATTTCGGCGAGCGCGAGGAAGCGGAGCGGCTGATGATCGGCTACTACCACGAATCGCTAGCGGCAGGGCGTGACGGCCCCGGCGTGTATACCGGCCTGGCGGCAATCCTCCTCGACAGCGCGGGCAGGGAATTAAATCCCACACAGGCCGACAACATGACCACAGAAGCCCTTTCGCTGCTCGAATCGATGGTAAACAAGCGGGCCAACAACAAGGAGGGCATGAGCGAGGCGGCCTCGCTGCTGGAGCGGCGGGATCTCCGTTCGGAGGCCGTGCGTTACCGCCGCATGCTGCATAAGTTGGACCGATGGGATCATACCAACACACTCGACTTGGCGAAGGACGAAGCGGCGGTGGGGAATACCGACGAAGCTGCGGAGCTGTTACGCGGTCTGTTGATCGGCGGGCAAGTGCCGCGCGATGTGAAGCGGGGTGTTGTCGAACCCTACCTCGCACTCTTCGAAGGCCGGCAATCGGAAGCGGCAGCAGAGCTTCGGGCGATCGCAGGGAGTAAAGACACTGCCGAGGAATGCCGCCTTGTATACGCCGAAATGGCCCTTGCCGCCGGCGACCGGCAGTTGTTCACGGAAAGCATCGACTCCGGGCTTGAATCTTTCCTGGAACCGTCATTGCTCGAGAAAAGGAAAGCAGAGATCGAGCAAGGGACTGGTGAAACTGCGGCCGCGATCGACCACCTTCGCCTCTCTCTGGCTCACGAGCCGGATGCTTCCACCAGGCTTGCTTTGTTGACAGCGCTGCTCGATGTCGGGCGGAGAACACAAGCTTTCCAAATTCTTGATAGCTTCGACAACACGGGAAGCTACGCTTTGGGTCAGTCGGACCTGAGCGGTTTGCTCGGCCTCGAGGGCGAAGAGCTGCTCGATATCCTCAACAGACTGGTGGACGCCGCTATGGCTGAGAAGCTGTTCGATATCGCGGGATCCTACGAGTACAGGCGTGTCGAGCTTGCTGAGGAGCTGGAAGTGGAATTCCGCGACCGGCGCGAGGAGATAGAGGAGGCGAGAAAACGCGAGGCGCCTCCTGAACCCCAGGTTCGGATCCTCGACCCGATTACCAATTGACAAGAGATGGAGCGTCGGAGATGAGAAACAAAGTCGGAGCGATAATAATCATCGGACTGGCAGCCGCTATATTCCTGACGATTCCATCGAGTTCCGCTGCGCAGGATTCTCTGGAGTTTGCCAAGATGGTGCCGCCGGGTGCGCTGGTCTACGTTGAAGTGCGGGATTTCGGCGGCAGGTTGCAGCAATTCCTGCAGACGGAATTCGCTAAGAAATTCCCCGAAACCAGAGCGTTTAAAGATTTCACCACGACGAAGCTTTACAACAAGCTCGGCGACAGGATATCCGAACTGGAGCAGGCCACGGGCTTCGGCCTCTCGCTTGAGCGCGCAAGCGAGCTTGCCGGCGGCCGCTCGGCGTTCGCGCTCTACGATATCGGCGAGCTGCAGTTTATCTTCCTCACGCGCATGCCTTTCGAGAAAGCCGCGGCTACGGCCCTCTGGGATCTGCGCAGCCAGTTCGAAGAGCGGATGATCGACGGCGTCGGCTATTACTTCAAGGAGGATCCCGACGGCCGCACGACGCTGATGTTCGCCATCGTCGGGGATATCCTCATCGCCGGCACCGACCTGTTACGCTTCGAGGCTTCGTTGAAGTTACTTAAAGGGAGCGGTGATTCGCTTGCTGCCGGCGAGAGATTCGCGTCCGCTTTCCCTACGGATTACACGCTGCAGGACGCATTGCTATATCTCGATCAGGAGAAGATTGCCGGGACGCCGCATTTTCGTTCCTACTGGATTTACGGCAACCAGGCCGAGCTACGCGGAATTGAGCGCGCTGTTATTAGTCTCGGCCTCGGAGAAAAAGCTGTAACCGAGACGCGATGGTTTACGGTCTCGCGGGAAGGCGGCAGGCCGGAGATGGATTCAGCTCAAGCCGTCGCAGGTGCTTTGCCCGGGGGGCGCGAAATCTACTACTTTTCGTCGCTGGAGGACGGTGACGGATTTGCAGAATTCCTGGCTCGTGAGCTGTACGAAGATGCGGATAAGACCTTTTCCGCGAGCCTCAGGGAAGCATTGGAGGCGGCTCTGCCGCGGGAGTACGGACTGGCAACCGGCGCGGCGTTCGATGAGGACGAGTTCTTCATGGCCGTTGACAAGACCTTCGCTATCAGGCTGGAACAACCGAGGGCTCTCGACAAGCGCAAGCTCGAGCGCGCACTGGCGGGTTATTTCGAGGATAAGCTGCTGGCAAAGGGAAATGCTGAATTCAAATTCGTCGATAGGGGTGGTTTGCTCGTGCTAGATGTTCCACTCTTCGAGGAGTCGGTTCCCGGCTATCGCGTGGACGGTCCGATTTTACTGATCACCAACGACGCATCTGCCCTCGGCGGCGAGCGTTCCGGTGCGGGCGCGGATCAATTGCAGATAGCGGAAGGCACTACGGCAGTGCTATGGATCGACGTAAGGGAGGCGACGAAGAGGCTCTCATCGTATTTCAAGATTGTATCGCAACGGGATAACTGGCGATCCGGGGGCAACGCGACATTCTTCTGGCGCAATGCAATATCGCTGTTTGGCAGCGTGGAGTTTCTACAAACCCTGGAACTGATCCGCAGCCGGGAGGATGGATTCGATAAAGAGGTGGTTGTCTACGGCCTCAGGTGATGACCGACTCGGGCAACGTGATGGTCTCCGGGTATTTATCTTCGAGCCGATCCTTGGTCTCGCTGATCGTGCTTTCGATCTTGTCGACGAAACTGCGGAAATCACTGACCTGTAAGTCCTTGGTATCAATCGGTTTGCCGATATGCATCACAAGGGTGTGAGGGCGGACGCCGAAGGTGTTCTTCGGCATGACATTCAGCGTGCCGCAGATGGTCACCGGCACCAGCGGAGCGCCCGTGCGCAGCGGTATCTTGAGGCTGCCGCTCTTGAAGGGTTTCATCTTGCCGTCGAGCGCTCTTGTTCCTTCAGGGAAAATGGCGATCGACCGGTTGCCGCCAAGCGCGTTGATGCATCTCTGGACGCTCCTGAGCGATTTCTTGGGATTGGAGCGGTCGACCATGATATGGCCCAGCATCGGCATCAGTTGACCGATCACCGGAATAAAGCGCGTCTGTTTCTTCGCCAGGAAGGCAAGCCGCCGGGGAATAAAGGCGACCATCATGAAAATGTCGACCATGCTCTGATGGTTGGCGGCGAATACGGCGCTTTTCAACCCTTCGATGTTCTCGAGGCCGAGCACATGGATCCTGATGAAGCACATGCGCATGATCGTGCGGCCCCAGAAGCGGACCATCCTCTGGGGGATGCGTTGCTTGATCGGATCGAACGCGAGCAGAATCAGCCCGGGCGGAATAAGGATGAGCGTAAGTAGAATGCCGCCGGTCCAGGCGACTATCGTTCTCCAGAGCGTGGCAAAGTTCATATTCGCTTAAACCGGTATTAACATCAGGGTGCGATGAACATACCAGACAAGTATAAAACCGCCTATGAAGCCGGCGCAACGGCAACGATCCTGTTCGTTTCGTTTTTTATTCTCCTTGTCGGCGCAAATGCGCAGTCGCAAGCTGGGCCGTCGCGGCTGGAATCGCTTATGGCGTCGGAGTTGTCGGATGGGGCTGCTTGTTTGTTCGACATCATCGATGGGGTGGTAATCGCCTCGTGGGGCGAGGAAATTTGGTTTGGTGAAGGCCGGCCCACCGGCAGCGTGCTTAAGCTGTTCACGACATATGCCCTGCTTGCCGCAGGCGAGCCCGCCACAACCGTCTTCCACTGCCCCCCCTCTTCTGTGGATGTTCCCGCAACGGAATCTTGCTGGTACAAGCCGGGGCATGGCAACATGACGCTCAAATCCGCGCTGGCCTTATCCTGTAACGCTTATTTTCGTCAATGGGTTGCTGCCGTTGATAACACGGCTGCGGAGAGGTTTCTTATAAAACTCGGGCTGCTCGAATCGGAGTTGCCTGACTCCGCCGAGGAACGAGCCGGAATATTGACCGGTATATCTCCTGAGATCAGGCCGAGACCTGTAACGCTGATTGCCGCCACTGCGGCACTGTTTAATGGCGGAGCGGTGTACTCGATCGAAAGCCTGGAAAGAGGCACACGCTGCGCGCCGGTTAAGTCCTTGCCCATCGATGCCCGGGCGCTTTCCGTCATCACGGCCGGATTGCGAGAATGCGCCGCCTCGGGCACGGCCGCGGCCGTGCAAGCAGCGGTGGGGATCGAGCCGCTATTGGCGAAGACTGGAACGGCGACCCACATCGACGGTGACGAGACTGATCCCTTGCGGACCGACGGTTGGTGTTTAGTCCTCTTCCCGGCTGAGCGGCCGAAGTTTCTCCTGGTGGTCTTTTCTCCCGACGGCAGTGGCGGCGGCCGTGCGGCCGAGGCGGCCGGAGCGATTATGGCCCGTTTCGTAGAGGAGCAGGGTCGATGATTGTTGCGACGACAGCGCTTTGTTGCCTTGCGCTTTCGGCCCCTCAATTCGAGGAACCACCCATCCGCATCTCCGTGCTCAGCCTTCTGAATCCACAAGTTGTGGAAGTAAGCTGTGAGAGATCAATCGAGCTGGAATTCGATACTCCAACGTTTATACCTGAAATGATCCACCCCGGCGAGGTTGTCCAGGCCGAGATCCGCAACGACCAATTGGTTTTATCTCTCCGTTCGCAGGACGGGCGGGAAGAGGAACTGCCGGAACATTCGCAGGTCCGCTTCAAGGGCTCAACGCTTGATAATCCGCTCGTGATTCGCGTTATATCGCCAAATAAATTTGGACGCGGGCTTGTGGGCGAGCTTCTTGTAAGAAACGAGGGCGGTAGATTGCAGCTGATACTCACGGCCGGGCTGGAGCAGGTGGTCGGCGAGGTGGTGGCCGCCGAGATGGGCAACGCAACTCCACCCCATGCTGCGGCTGCGCTTGCTGTCGCCGTCCGCTCTTACATCCTCGCCATGAAGGGTCGCAACGGTAGTGAGAGTTACGACATTCTTGACACGACACAATCGCTGCTCTACAGGGGCAGGGACGGCGCCCTCGGCCCGGGATCGGAGTCGAGCTTGGAGATAGGACGCGCTGCTGCGAGCGAGACGCGCGGACTCACCTTGACCAACGGAGACAAAGTAGTCCCAGGCTTCTTTCATGCCTGTTGCGGTGGATTCACGGCCACACCGGAGATGATCTGGAAGGGCGCGGCAAACTCGGAAAGTTATAAGCGCTGTCGTTGCGAATTCTGCGTCGAATCGCCTTTGAGGCACTGGATCAACCGGGCTCCACTGCTAGAAGTGCTCGGAGCTCTGAGGATCGAAGAGATGGCAGGTTCTTGGAATTTCAAAGTGGCCTGCTACACCGATAGCAGCTATGTCTCTTCAGTTAACGTCAGCGGGATTAACAGCCGGCACGAATTTTCCGGAGAAGATTTCCGCCTGAGAATCGGCCGGAGCCTGGGATGGAACATTCTGAGAAGTAACGCCTATTCAGTCACAGTTGCCGGCGGGGAAGTCGTGTTCGAAGGTTACGGCTTCGGCCACGGTGTCGGCCTCTGCCAAGAGGGTGCAGCCGAGGCTGCGCGCGTAGGCTGGGACTGGCGGCGAATTCTCTCATATTACTACCCGCGCTGCAGAATCAAGGCCTTGGAATGGAGGCGACTCGGGAAATCGGCTGTCCCGCCCGGTTGATTTCAGTCCCGAGGTTCTGAGGCGACCTTCTTCAGCCACTCCATCGCTACGTCGAGGGATGGGAATATTTGTTGCGGCACGACGTCCTTGATGAACGGGCTGGGATCCTTTGGTGAGGTCCAGATTATGTAGACCTCCTTGGTTGTGTGGTATGCGTGCGTGATCTCGCGCATCACGCCGGGCGAGTTGACCGGCTGGCCGTCGACGTCGGGCATGAAAGCAACCACCATGTCACTCTGGTCGATCAGTTTGAGGTCGCGGGCGACAATCTGCCCCTCTATATCCCGGATGCAGGGTGCGACCTCTGCTGTAGGGATTCGGCTCATCACGCCCTCGAACTCCACTTCGAGAAAGTCGCGGTCGATCTTGCCGGAGCGGAACTTGTCGAGCTCTGATACCATCCAGCTTTCCTTTACATCAAACGGATCGAAAACGAGGAACAGATCCCGCATCTGCTGCTTGAACTCGTCGATGCGCTGCATGACATCGGGCTTGTCCAGCACGTTGGTAATCGGAAAGCTAATGTATGTTCGCTTGAGCTGCGGCGTAAGGAAGAGCTTAAGTATGATCGATTCGGCATCCTGAATCGGTACGATCAGGAAGGAACCCTTCTTCTCGGGAATGTTGGCCATTAGCTCGGTGGCGAGCAACTCCTCTTCGCGCCAAAAGAACAAGTCCTTCATCGTGTAGTCGTGCGAATCGCGGAGCAAAGTCTTTTTGAGGCGCAGATAAGTCTGATCGACATCCTCGACGAGGCAGATGTAGTAGTCGGCGCAAAACTCGTTAATCTGGTCGACATCGAAGCCCGCGAACAGGCCGCGGCGCCAGCGGAAGGTGGCGTGCGTATTGACGATTATGTTCTCAGCGGTGCAGCGCAGGACATCGCGCATCACGGTGCGGCGCAGCTGCCGCAACTGGCCGTAGGGCAGGTCGAGAATACGTCCCGAGATGATCGAGGGGTCCTCCTCATACATCATATCGCCGACGTGGAACGTCTCCAGTTCGAGTCCATCCTCAATCAGGCCTGCGGCGATGCGCTCCAGTTGGACATTTTTATTGAGGCCTGACATGCCGGTTACGAGCAACCTCATTCTTCACAACTCCTTCATTTTCAAGGAGTTATTATACACTGGAAGAGCTTGATCGGCAACCGCGATGGCTGGATGCCTCAAGCTCGCAAGCACCGACATTTTGTGGTAGTACACGATTATCGGGCTGGTGGATCGACTTGGCCCGCTTTCATTTTCGTGAGAAATCATTATCGTTTCATCTTGAAAATTGCGGCTCGGGTAGGCTAAGTTTAGGCACTATCTTACAAACCTGGAGGTGCTTATGAACGGCGCGGTCAGGGAGATCGAGCTGAAAGGGATACCCAGATTCAAGAGCGGCAAGGTGAGGGAGGTTTTTGACCTGGGCGACAAACTGCTGTTCGTCGCAAGCGATAGGATCAGTGCGTTCGACGTCGTGCTGCCGCAGGGAATTCCTGACAAGGGAGCGGTGCTCACGCAGATCAGCGCGTTCTGGTTCGATAAAATGAAGGATCTCGTGCCTAATCACCTGATCAGTGCCAAGGCAAGCGAGTTTCCCGATGTGTTGCAGCCGCACTCAAGCTTGCTGGCCGGTCGCTCGATGCTCGTGCGCAAGACCAAGGTCTTTCCCGTCGAATGCGTCGTACGTGGTTACCTCGCCGGATCGGGGTGGAAGGATTACAGCAGCAGCGGAGAGGTCTGCGGCATCGAGCTGCCCGGCGGCATGCGCGAGAGTGACATACTGCAGGAGCCGATCTTCACCCCTGCGACCAAGGAAGAGAGCGGCCACGATATCAATATCTCATTTGAGGAGATGGAGCGGATCGTCGGTGCCGAGTGGGCTCGCAGGATGCGCGACACCAGCATAGAAATCTACAGGCGTGCGCGCGAGTACGCGGCGGCGAGGGGCATCATCATCGCCGATACAAAGTTCGAGTTCGGCGAATTTGAGGGTGAACTGATGCTGATCGACGAGATCCTCACTCCTGACTCTTCCCGCTTCTGGCCGGCCGACCGTTACGAGCCCGGCCGCGGCCGGCCGAGCTACGACAAGCAGTTCGTGCGCGACTACCTCGAGACGCTCGATTGGGACAAAGCACCCCCACCTCCTGACCTGCCGGATGATGTGGTAAGCAAAACTCGAGAGAAGTACCTGGAAGCGTACAAGCTGCTCACGGGCGAAGAACTGAGAATCTAAAGATGGTTTCAGCCTGAGGACGCGAAGCCTGTCAGACAATTTCCCGGCTTCGGCAAAACTCTATCAATGTCTTCGTGTACTCGTGGGAAGGATTATCGACTATCCTACTTGCAGGGCCTTCCTCGACTACCTTTCCTGTTCTCATTACCACGATCCTATCGCTCGCCTCCGCGGCGAGGGCGATATCATGGGTGATCAGGATGAAGGTGAGATCTCTCTCCCGACGGATTTCCCGTAGCAGGCTGACTATCCCGGCCTGGACGGTAACGTCGAGTGCGGTTGTCGGCTCGTCGGCGATCAGTAATGAGGGTCGGCAGGCGAGTGCCATGGCAATCATCGCCCGCTGGCGCAAGCCACCGCTGAGCTGGTGTGGGTAGGAACGCATCCGCATCCGCGGTTCCGGCATTTGGACTGCTCGCAATGCTTCGATTGCAGCGTTCTCGACAGCCCTCCTGGAGCCGTTGAGACCGGTCCGGACCGCTTCCCGAAGTTGCGAACCGATTGTCATCACAGGATTGAGGCTCGTAATCGGCTCCTGAAAAATCATGCCGATTTCGCGGCCGCGGAACCTGCGCCACTCCTTCTCGCTCATCCCGATAAGTTCACGGCCGTCGAATCTGATCGAGCCGCCACAGATCCTCGCCGCGGGCGGCAAAAGTCCGATTACTGAGAGCGCCGTCAGCGTTTTACCGCTACCGCTTTCTCCGACTAGCGCGACGAATTCTCCTCGATCCACACTAAAGCCTGCGCCGTCGACGGGGAAAAAATCGTCGATTGCTAGCTGAAGTCCTTCGATTGCTAACAGATTATCGTGGCTCAACGACCCGGCTCCCACAAAAGTTCGTACTGATCATCATAAACCACCGCAGCGCCGTGCGTCACCGCTGCCTTGCGTAGAAGATGCGTGTTTCATAGGATGAAGTGATAAAGATCTGCAAGAGGTGGGCGGCATGTTGGACAAATTGACTTGGCTGGGACATGCCAGCTTCAGGATCGACGGGCAGAAACGGGTCTACATAGATCCCTGGAAAATATCCGCGGGACCTGCTGCGGACCTGGTTCTTGTCAGCCATTCGCATTATGACCATTACTCTCAGGAAGATATCGACAAGATCAGCGGACCCAATACTGTGCTGGTAACTGTAAAGGAGGTTGCCGACAAAGCCGGTGGCAATGTTGAGATTGTCGAGCCGGGCGACACGACGGAAGTGTTGGGGATAAAGATCGAAGCTCCGCCTGCATACAATATCAGCAAGCAGTTCCATCCGAAAGCGAATGGCTGGATCGGCTTCGTGGTTGAGATGGGCGGCAAACGACTCTACTACGCGGGCGATACCGACATTGTCCCCGAAATGCGGGACCTGCTAAACATCGATGTGGCTCTTCTTCCCGTCGGCGGTACCTATACGATGAACGCCAACGAAGCCGCGGAGGCGGCCAAGATCATCAAACCCGGAGTGGCCGTGCCTTACCATTGGGGCGACATCGTCGGCAGCGCGAATGACGCGCAACGCTTCGCCCGAATGTACGGCGGCAAGGTGGAGATTCTAAAGGCCGTGGGCTAGAAGCTGTATTCCTTGAGTTCCTCGACGGGGATAATCCGGAATATATCCCTGGCCTGGGAGCCAGGCAGAGTTCTCGCCATCTTCTGAAGCGCGTTCAGGTATTCGATGCGAGGGCGGCCGAGGTGTGTGAGATATATCGGTGCTGGCGCAGGAACCGTTTCCATCAACCGAGGCAGGTGATGGTGCAGAGAGAGGTGCTCATCGTTTGCCTCGTCGATGTAAGTCATCTCGACCATCGCCGCGTCTACACCCGCTAGAATTTCCATCAAACCCTTACTCCAGGCTGCGTCGCCGCTGTAACCGAGTCTTGTGCCGTCGGGACCGGTGATTCTGTAACCGAGGCTTTCGGGGGAGTGTTCTGTCGGCGCGGCCAACAAGCTGTAGGAGCCTGCCTGAACTTCGCTGGTTTCGCGCGTTGGCAGCTCCTGCACGACCATCTTGTCGGGCGCTGCGTGGCTGAAAGCGAGTTCGCACAGTCGGGTTAGTTTCGCTTCCGTTCCTTCAGGACCGATTACTGGCAGGGGATCGAGGTCGGGCGAGCGCTCTGCGAGGATGAATGGGAAGCCGAAGATGTGATCGCCGTGCGTGTGCGTGATGATCACCGCCTCGAGATCGTCCGGTGTGATTTTGAGTGAGCGCAAAGCGAGCATCGCCTGCGGTGCCGCGTCCAGAAGTAACTTGCAGTTCAGTAGGTTGCAGGTCCAGCCTTGTGTGGAATCGCTGTAGGCCGATGCCGTTCCGAGGGGGGTGATTATCATAACAAAAACTTCTCTCGAGGACGAAATTGCGATATTACTCTAAGCTCGACCCTGTCGGACGTCAACGAGGAGGTTAGCATGCAGGCTATCGTACCTGCGGCCGGGCTTGGCACACGGATGCTTCCATTCAGCGCCTTGGCCGCCAAGGAGCTGGTTCCTATCGGCACTCACCCAGCGATTCAGTGGGTGCTGGAGGAAGCGCTGGCGGCTGGCGCCCGCGGCGCGGTGGTGATCCTCAGCCCGCACAAGCGCTCTCTCAGGTCATTCCTCGAGGGTCATCAGCGGCCCGCCTTTGCGGAGTACGAAGAGAGCAGGCACTGGCAAACTCTGCTCGAGAAACTGCCGGTAACGATTGTCGAGCAGCCGCAACCCACCGGCCTCGGCGACGCCCTGCTGAGGGGCCGCGAGGCTGCGGAGGCTTCCGGCTGGGAGGGACCCTGGTACCTGATGTATCCCGACAACATCGTCGCGGACGGCATTGCCTTGTCTGACGCCCTGCGCCATACGTTTACGGACTCCAAGGTGTGTTGCCTTGCCTGCAAGGACGACAAGCCATATTTCGGTGGTAACAACTTTGTCATCGCCGGGGATAAAGTGGGCAGCGGCCATTTGGTTACGGCCGTGACCCGCCGCGACGCCCCCCGACCGGAAGGCACACTTTGGCGCGCTGCCGGGCGGGTACTTGTCAACGACGAGTACTTCTCAGCGCTGGCCAAGGCGCGCGCAGGCGCTGAGGATATAGAACTGGACGATCTCGATGCCTACGAACCGCTGATTAACGAAGGAAAACTGCTCTGCCTGCCGCCGAAAACGGCGATATACGACGTGGGCTGCACAGAGGGTTACGCCGAGGTTTGGCAGGCGATGCTCTCGGGCAATCTGAAGTTCCCCGGGGAGGGGTGACGGGCACTTTTCGCCGCAGCGGATTACTCTGCAGATTCTTGACAAGAGTGTGGTTGAGTCTTAGATTGACGATCTCCGTGCCGAAGTGGCGGAATTGGCAGACGCGCTAGGTTCAGGACCTAGTGGGGGTAAACCCCGTGGAGGTTCGAGTCCTCTCTTCGGCACCATTTTCCTTATCTCATTTCTTGTATGTGGTTCATATACGTCATTAAAAGCGTGAATGCCGAACGACGGTATGTCGGGATAACGACAAATATTAAGAAGAGACTTTCATCACACAATCGAGGGGATACAAAATCTACAAAGCCTTGGATTCCCTGGAAATTGATTTATCAGGAGAACTTCAATAGCAGAAATGACGCGGCTGCCAGAGAGCGTTTTCTGAAGTCAGGAGCGGGTCGCAGCTTTCTGGATTCTATAGCGTGAATTGGCAGATCCGCCGGAGGCGGACAAGCTTGCTGGTTCAGGATCTGGTTAGGATTAACTCCGTGGAGGTGAGTTTAATCGCCTGGAGGTGATAGTCCTCTCTTCGCCACCATCTTCAATACACACTGAATTCGGCGATCCTCACACCCGACCTAAAGCACAGACGCAATTGACGGGCTTCATTGCCTTCGTTTCCAGTCTAACCCCGCTGTATCCCGCGTCCAGCAAAGCTTGAACAAGCTTCTGTCCGATTTCGGAAGCCGCCTGGTCGCTGGCGCCTTTCAAACGCGGTTGAAACGTAATGGCTAGTGTGCCGCCGGGTTTCAGTAAATTTCGCATGTTTTGGAGGATCGTCTCTTTTTCGTCCATAAACTGTATCGCGTTGATCATAAAAATCTTCTCGAAAGGCTCTTCGAAGGATGGCAGATCGTCCGCCGAACCGCGGATCAGCTCGACACGGCTGTCGCGGATAGCGTCAGCGTTTCGCCTGGACGCCTGCCGTACCATAGTCTCGGAGTGGTCGATGCCGATGATCCTGCCGCCAGTGATCTTCCCGCTAAGTTTCTGGATTGAAACGCCCGACCCGAAACCGATCTCAAGTATTCGATCGCCGGGCTGGATGTCCAGCAGCGAGATCGTCCAGTCTATTCTTTCGCGGTTGGAAGAGCGGTTAGCCATGATGTGCCCGGCCAGGCGCCCGAACAATCCGCGGGGATTTTCGAAATTACCTTTGATCCATTTCCTCAAACTCATTTTATCCTCCCTTACTCGGGCTGATGTTTTAGGTGGATATTTGTCTGATGGGAGAGCGCTCAGCACTGCGATTGCATCCAATCGCTATAAATCAGGTTTTCCTTAATCGAGCGCAGGACGCCGGTCGCCGAGGCCAGTTCATCCTCGGAGACACCTAAGTCGATCGAATCAAAAGCGACAGTCTCTTTCTGATAGAACTCATTGAGGTATCGTTCACCTCGTTCGGTCAACCGTACGAGACGGGAACGTTTGTGCTCTGGATTGACGCTTAGCACCACAAGGCCTTCCTTCAGCAATTCGTTAATCAGGGTCTGAATGTGTTGCCTTGAGACAAACCGGGTGCGCGCCATCTGGGGGACGGTCTGCGGCCCGAACTCAGAAATGCTGCGGAGGATTCCCCGTTTGCCGGCAGTCAGCCGGCCTTTCCCGTGCAGCCGCTCCGCCGCGTGCCGGATCGTGTGAAACAGCATCACAGTCGCGTCGAACAACTCCTGCAGAGATGCCGCAGTTGGCTTATTGCCTCGGCTTTCAATATTGTTCAGCCTCATGGCCTTGCTCCTTAGCGGGCGCTTTGACCGTCGTTATGGCATTTATATTGTCACTATGACAATAAAATTGTCAATCATAAAACGAGGACGGACGGCGAAAAGTTCCAAAGCGGTTCAAATAAACTATCAGGGACCCGGCTGTTAAGAAATTTGCCAATAGTACTCGGGTAGGACAGATGCAACAGCGAGGTTTACCTTTCCCCGGTGTCGGCTTACGAAATTCCCATACCGTAGCGCTTCATCTTTCTCAGCAGCGTGTTTCTGCCGATGCTGAGGCGTCGGGCAGTTTCCGATTGGTTGCCTCCGCAGGCTTCGAGAGTCTCGGAAATCACCCGCTTCTCGACCATCTCCTGGTGACCGGCAACGATTTCATGCAGCGTCGTACCGGCTCCGGGAGTCTGCGCCTGCTGTTCAATCCGGCCGACGGAGACCGGTAACGCTTCCGGGCCCATGGGGGACTCCGCCGTCATCACCATCGCGCTGTAGACGGCGTTTTCCAGCTCGCGAACATTGCCGGGCCACCGGTGTAGTTGGAGGGCTTCCATCGCCTCGTTAGAAAACCTGTAGTTTTCCTTGGACAGTTTCTTGCCGAGCTTTTTGAGAAAATGATCAACCAGCAGGGGCAGGTCCTCGATCCGTTCTCTAAGGGGAGGCAGCCTGAGCGAAGCGACGTTCAGGCGGTAATACAGATCCTCACGGAAGGTTCCCTCCGAGACGGCGGCCTCGAGGTTGCGGTTGGAGGCGGAGATCAGCCGCACATCGACCTTCATCGGCTCTGTTGCGCCGACGGGGATGAATTCCCCCGCTTGAGTGAAGCGCAGCAGCTTAACCTGAATCTCCGGTTCCATTTCTGCCACCTCGTCGAGGAACAGGGTGCCGCCGTGAGCCTTTTCCACCAGCCCAGGCTTACTTGAGACTGCGCCGGTGAACGCTCCTTTCCTGTACCCGAAAAGCTCGCTCTCAACGAGGTTCCTGGGCAACGCTCCGCAGTTGACGGCGACGAACGACTTATCCTTTCGCAGGCTGTGCTGGTGGATCGCGTTGGCGAAAAGTTCCTTGCCGGTTCCACTTTCGCCAGTGATGACGACGGGGGAATCAGTCGGTGCAATTCTTTTAACGATATCGAGCAGGCTCAACATTTCCCTGTTATTGGTGATGATTCCCTCGACTGAGAATTTGTCGTTGAGCCTGTCCCTCGCCTCCGCCAATTCTTTTTCCATTCTGTCGTGGAGGAGCGCGCGCTCAATCACAATAAGCAATTCATCGTTGATGAAGGGCTTGGTGAGGTAATCAAAAGCGCCGAGTTTCATCGTCTCGACGGCGCTCGGGATGGTGCCGTAGGCGGTAAGGACGATCACCTTGCCGGCAAATCCGCGTTCTCTCAGTGCCCGGAAGGATTCGAGCCCACCCATTTCAGGCATCTCGAGATCCATTAGGACGAGGTCGGGCAGGAACCGCTCGGCGGCATCGATTGCCTCGCTTCCATCCGATGCGGTTTCAACCGTGTAGCCCTTTTCCTCCAAGAGGCATGTGAGCACGAATCTTATCTTCTGCTCATCGTCAACGATAAGTATCTTGCCTTCCATTTCCCGTATCACCTGGTCAGGGGTAGCGTGACTTTGAAGCACGAGCCTTCAGATGATGTCGAGGCGAGCTCGACAGATCCCCCGTGCGCCTTGGCGATGCTGAAGACGATGGCGAGGCCGAGCCCGGAACCCTTCTTCTTGGTCGAAAAGAAGGGATCAAAGACTCTCGAGGTCATCTCATCATCAATCCCGCTTCCTGTGTCCTCAACGTCGACGGTAACGGCTTTCTTCTCCGCCCTGCACCGTAGGGTGATCCTGCCGCCGCCGTCAATGGCCTGGATGCCGTTGATGACAAGGTTTTCGAAGAGCTGCCAAAGCCTGTCCGCATCGCCGTGGATGAATGCCGCATCGGCGTCGAAGCTGGTCTCAATAGTAATCCCCTTCTCTCCGGCTTTGGCCTCTGCGAAACCTGCGGCCTTACGTATCACCCCGTAGAGATCAACCCTGCCGAAGTTTGCAGGATCGATCCTGCCGAGCGACAGCAGTTCGTCGATCCTTTGGCTGATTCTGTCGATCTCCTCCGATATCCCGGAGGATAGCGTCTCTTTCCTCCCCTCCTCCATCGTACTGCTTTGGAGGCAGTCGGTGGCCGAGCGGATGAAAGTCAGCGGATTGCGAATCTCATGGGCCAGTCTTGCTGCCATCTTGCCGAGGGAAGCGAGGGTTTCGGTTCGCTGCCGTCTCTGCATCAACTCCCGCTCTCTTTCATCCAGCTGCGCCTTCTTGATGGTGATCGCAGCAATCGCACCAAAGAGACTGAGACACTGCATACTGCGCTGCTCGCGCAGCAACCTTTCTCCGCCCGTGATGACAAATCCGGCGGTCTCCTCGCCATCGATAAACGGTATCAGCACTCCGTTGCTCAGCCTCTTGAGCGCGCGGCGCATCGGCTCCCCGCCCGCCATCCCGGCCACAAACGGCCTGAGAAAGATCGGCGAAGCGTTCTGCGTAACCCATCCATAGAGCATGGTGTCATCGCTTGTTCCCAGTTCAGCCAGATCCGTCTTATCCAGTTCCAGTTCGAATCCTGCGACCTTGAAACGCCTATCATCGTTGGCTGTCCAGACTATCCACTCATTAAATCCGTTCATCTCCGCCGCGTGTTTGCCCAATTGCTCGATGATCTTTCCGAGTTCACGCTCAACCGCACAAGAGGAGAGTGCTTCCAACACCATGCGCTGCTCGATCTGGCTCTTGGCCTTGGGAAGCGGTCGCTCGAACAACCTGAATCTGTTGCGCCAGGCCGCAAACCAGATTCCCAATAACGCGAGGAAGACAAGGCTGTGAATGATAGCAGCGGCAACGATTGCGTTTGAGATCTCCATGCCAAAAGAATACCGCCTTTACCGGCGGTAATCCATTTACTGCAGGGGTTGAACCGTTCAGGTCTGCATGTATTCCAGGTAGATCTGCTCGAGGTTCCAAGTCTCCAGCTCGTCGCGGGTCTTGCTCATCACCAGGTTGCCTTCCTTCATGATGCCAACCTCGTCGG
>CBFCZO010000023.1:0-40668 GCA_965602675.1 uncultured bacterium
AGCGGAATAAGATGCCCCGAAGGTGTATCGATGGGGAGATTACCGATCTCTTCGAAGTCGTCGCGCGCCTGCTCGTGGAGCCTCAGCAGTATCGAAAAACGTTTGTGACCGCTGAAGACGTCCGTGACGGACTGCCCGTTGAGCGCAGTCTCGATAATATCGCTGACATCGTCGACTTTAACGCCGTGGCGGGCCATCCGCTCACGGTCGAGGTAAATGTTGATCCGCGGCACGCCGGCCGTCTGTTCGATTTGTGCGTCGGCCGTGCCCTCTATCTGTGTGAGAACACCGAAAATCTCCTGGATCTTGCTGTTCAAGACCTCTAGATCAGGCCCGAAAAGCTTCACCGACAGCGCGCCCTCGGTTCCGGTCAGCATCTCGGCCAGCTTGTTCTGGATCGGCTGCTCGTAAATCGTTCTGATCCCGGGAACCTTTGTCATCTCGACTCTCAACGCTTCGATGATCTCGACTACCGAGCGCCGGCCCTCCTCCCGCGGACTGAGATCCAGAGTGAAGTGACTGTGGCCCACGGGATGAGCGTGCTCCGATTGCTCTGCGCGGCCCGTTTCCCGGGTGACCGACAGTACCTCCGGAAACTTCTCCTTATCGGTCATTATGGCTTCGATTTCCTTGCCGACCCTGGTTGTCTCTTCCAGGCTTGTGCCGGGCAGCATGGTGACGCTGGCGACGATCGCCCCCTCGTCCATCTGCGGCATGAATTCCGTCCCGAGATTCGGCAAGATCAGAATGAACACGAAAGCCAGCATCACTGCGATCACCGGCACGGTGTAATACCACCGGTTGACGAACCAGCGCAGGGCTGGTGTATAGACGGCCTGAGCCCCCCGGATCACAGGATTCTCCCGCGTCGCCCGGATCCGTTTCAGCATCAGCGAAGCCAGAACCGGCTTGATCGTTATAGCACCCAGGAAGCTGCCGATCAGCGCCATGCCCACGGCAAAGGCGGTGGGAGCGAACATCTTCCCCTCGATTCCCTGCATGAAAAACATCGGGATGAAGACGAGGAAAATAATCAGACCTGCGCTGAAGAGGGCGTGCGCAACTTCTTTCGTTGCTTCATAGCAGATCCGCACAATCGAGCTGCGCTCCTCTTCAGATTTGTTCTTGTTGTGCAATAGTTTGCGATAGATGTTCTCAACCACGAAGATCGAGGAGTTGGCCATCTTGCCGATTCCGATTGCCAGGCCGCCAAGGCTCATCACGTTTATCGTCACGCCGAAAAGCCACATCATCAGCACGGAGATCAATATCGAGTAGGGGATAGTGATCACAGCGATGATTGCGGACCGGATGTTGCCCATGAACAGCACGATCACCAGCGTGATCAGGATCGCGCCCTGGATTATCGACTCCTGGATATTCGATACGGATTCCTGAATGAAAATCGACTGGTCGTAGTACGGCAGAATCTCGACACCTTCGGGAAGCTGCTGCTCCAGTTCGGCGATCGTTTGCTTCACTCGATCGATCGTTTCGAGCGTGTTGCCGCGGAACTGTTTTTCCACGACGAGCATCACCGCATCCTTGCCGTTGTGTCCCGCCGTGCCGCGGCGAAAGCGAGGCCCGATCGAAACGTCCGCAAGATTCCTGACGAAGATCGGAATGTTATTACGCGTATCCACGACGATGTTGGCGATGTCGTCGATCGATTCGATTCTGCCGATTCCGCGTATCAACTGCTCCTGCTGGCCCTGCGTCATGATCCCGCCGGTGCTGTTGCGGTTGCTGGAGGCAATCGCCTCGCCGACCTCGGCAATCGTGATGCCGTAATTGCGCAGCTGATCGGGCTTCAGCAACACCTGGAATTCCCGCACGTATCCGCCGAGGTTAACCACATAGCTCACCCCCGTGGTGCTCAGCAGCCGGTAACGCACTACCCAGTCGGCAAGCTCGCGAAGTTCCATTTGGTCCACGGAATCGCTGATCAGCACGAAGCCGTAGATCTCCCCCATGCGCGACGAAATCGGACCCAGAATCGGAGATGCCGTGCCCGCTGGAAGCTGACCGCTGACCAACTCCAGCTTTCCCGATACGATCTGGCGCGCGAGATAGACGTCGGTATTCCAATCGAACTCAACCGTCACTACAGAGATACCCGTGCTCGATTCCGAGCGGATGCGGGTAACTCCCGGCGAACCGTTGAGTATGCTCTCGAGTGGAAGGGTTATCAGCCGCTCGACATCCTCCGCCGACATGCCCGGGTTCTCCGTGACGATGTTGACCAGAGGCGCGTTGAGGTCCGGGTAGATGTCCACAGGCATGCTGTTGTAGGCAAAGATTCCCAAAACGCAGATGATGATTACGATGAAAATCGACAGAAGCCGATTGTTAAGCGAAGCTCGGGTAATTGCATCGATCATTTCTTCCCCTTCTCCCGCTGCCCCGAAGGGCCGGTCTATTTATGACCGGCCGGTTGGTAACGACGAAGTCTGTTTGAGAATGGTGTAGAGTCCGTAATTGCCTTCGGTCACAACCTGCTCTCCCGCGCTGACGCCCCCCACAATTTCCACATGAGATCCGTCACGGCTGCCGGTCGAAACGGGCACCAGGCGGTAGGAATCGCCGTCGGGTACGAAGACGAAACATTCGCCTTGTTCTTCGAGCACGGCTTCAGCCGGCACGCACAGAACCGGCATCTCGTTACCCGTCGTTACCCGCACACGGGCGAACATCCCGACTTTGAACCGGCCTGAGGAGTTGTCCACCTCCGTACGGACCTTGATCGTCCGTGTCGACGGATCGACCGACCCGTCCACGTATGTCACCTCGCCGGCGACGATTGTCCCAGGCAGCGATGCCAGAGTGATCTCCGTCTTCTGCCCTATCCGGACCCGGCTGATATCACGCTCGTAAATCTCCGCGTCGACATTGAGCCTGCGCATGTCCATTATCGTGAACAGGGTCGATTCCTCGCCCACACGCTCGCCCACGGTCACGTTACGCTCGACTACTCTCCCGGAGATCGGAGCTCGCAGCAGCAGCTCGGCATTGATAGCATGAGTGTTCTTGATGTCCTCGACATTCTCCTCGGTGAATCCGAGAGCGTGGAGGGCCTTCTCAGAGGCGTTGAGTCCGGCCTCGGCAATCTTGAAGTTCGCCTCGGCAGTGAGAAGGTCCTTACGTGCACCGATGTCCTGGCTGATCAGGCGCTCGTAGCGCTCGAATTCGATTCGCGCCAATTCGAGCTGGGCGACAGCCTTGTAGTACTCGGACACGGCTTCCCCGAGCTGAACGCTCACAAGCTTGGCCATCGGTTGACCGGGCTCGACCCAGTCGCCCAGGCCTACCAGCACTTCAGAAGCCCTCCCTGAGATGACCGGCCCGACCTTTGCCACGTTGTTCGGCATGGCCGTGAACACACCGTTGGCTTCGACAACCGCGCTGATCGTTCTCTCTGCCGCCGTTGCCAAAGAGATATTCAGAAAACGCCGCTCGCTGGGAGAAGGATTGACGATGTTGCTCCCGTGCGCCCTGATACGGTTTTGCCGCCGCCTTTGTTGCGCGTGCGGCGGTTGGGGGCTGATCGAGGTGAATGTCGTGTGACTGCTTGCTGTCCCCGCCCTTGGTAACGCAAAGGACAAGGAAACAAAGGCGATTATCAGAAGTAAGGAAATTGCAAGTTTTCTCATTTGCTTTCCACCGATCTTGATTGCGCCGTTGTCCCGGACGGCGACTCCCATCCGATTTCGCGGCCGACTGCGCCCTCAAGAGAAATAAGCGCCAGGTTGTAGGAAAATACCGTGTCAGCGAAACCCTGCCGTACCTCCTGGAGAGTTCGCTGTGATTCGAGCAATTCGAGGTTTTCGATCTCTCCCTCTCGATAGCTCGCCTGAGCTATGCGGAACGCTTCCTCTGCCTGGGCAAGGATCTGATCGTCGTATCGTCGCACCCGCTCGGAAAGCTTGCCGACCTGCCTGTATGCGTCGCGAACCTCGAACTCGACCCGTGTCCGGGCCGCCTCTTCCTCCGCTCGCAAGCCGCGTGATTGGGCCTCCGCTTCCGCCATCCGGCCGCCTATTGCCGCGCGGCCGAAAAGCGGGATACTGATCGATGCTGTGATATCCCAGTTGTCCAGATCATCTGCCAGATGGTGCCTGGCGAAGCCGAACTCGAAATCGGGATAATATTCCGATCGCACAAGCGACTTCAGCACCTCTGAGGCCGCCGTCTTGCTCTGAATAACTTGAAGTTCTTTTCTGTTCCGCAGCGCCAGGTCCACTAACGCATCTGCCTCTTCGCCGGGAATGCGGCCCTGCGACAGAGCAACCGTGCTCAGCTCTGACTCGGCGGGGCGGGCGATCAGGTAGTTGAGCTGCATTCTCAGCGAGCGTTCTTCGGTCTCCAGCTTTGAAAGGCTGTTGGCCGCCGTCGCCTCCTCTACTCCCGCTCGCAGCACATCGAGCTTGCCGACGCTGCCGAGGCTGTACTTTTGCTGAGCCATTTGGTGAAGCCGCTCGGCAATCGCCAGGCTCTCTTTGGCAATAGCCACGGTTTGCTGCGCCAGAGAGAGTTCCTGGTATATCGACTTCACCACTAACGTCAGCTCCCAGCGAGCCTGCTGATGCTCGTTCTCGGCGGCTTCGACCTCCCTGCGGGCCAGCTTGCCCCGCAGGCCGATGCGGGTGGGGAACTCGATCTCCTGAGAAAATCCGTAGTACATCTCGTCGGACCTGAAGATTTCCACTTGCTGATCAAAGTCGAAATCCACCGAGGTGCTGGGAAATTCTTTGGCTTGTTGTATCTTTGTCCGTTCTGCTTGCAGGTAGTGAACCAGGGCCTGAAGATCGGGATTGTTCTCCAAAGCCATCCTTACTGCTTCTGCCTGTGGGATCAAAACGTCGCTCGCCGGCGGGTCGGAAGAACTCTGGGCGAAGACGGTGCAGGAAGCCAGGAGTACACCAATCGATGTGAGATAAGTTAATAGTCGCGCCGTAACCATCCTTTGTTTCCCCCTTCGATTAGAGCCACTGAGTGTCTGGTTGAGTTACAGGAAAGCCCAGTGCGGTCGTTTAGCCGCAGTTGTGCGTGCTACAGAACCGCAACGTTAGTTTGTGGGAAGTTTCCTGGTGCTTTGGCAGGCCCGTTGCGGTCCTAGCCCTTGTAGGCTGGGGGCGCTCTGGGGTTATGACTTGAATGGATAAAAGATTGCTGGAAATCATCTGGTAAAAGCGTAAGCGGAAAGGATAAACCGTCCCGTGAGATGAGTTCCAGCTCGACATGAGAATCGATGAAGCCAGCGCAGAAAGGGCAGTTGTGTTCAATCTCGGAGCCGCCTGGCGACAGATTAATCCTGCAGGCGGATTCAAGACTGCTGTCCTTGTTGCGATGCGTGAAATCGGTTTGGAGGAATACCAAATCATGCGCGAGAAATACGCCCAGGTACAAAACCGCCAGCAGGCAGGAAAGGATCACGCGTAAGTTTGTATACCGTTCGGATGCGTTTATGGCGATCATGCGGCTTCCTCTGTGGGAATCCACGCTACACTACCATAACGGGATTAGTCGATCAATAAGTTTGGATAGATGCCACTCAATAACGCCCCGCCTGCTGTGAACTGCTCAGGAACTCTTGGAGATTTTTTCAATCCGGACATCCTCAGAACAGTTCCCAACTCCATCAGCGGCACATGATCACTCTTGCAGGAACATCAATCTTGGAGACAGCCCAGAATATAGTGTTATCCAATGCGCTGTATACAATATTTATGTATGCCAAAAGAATTCTTTATAATCATGGGAAAAAATGTTGCGGTGTGGCACTTGATAATATGTTGCGCCGGTATTAGTCTGTACATTAAATCAGAGTGGGTGAAGGTGTGTCTGAGAGAAGAGAGAGCTACAGGTCTCTTTTTGACAACGCCCCCGAGGCGATAGTCATTTTCGACCTGGAAAGCCATGCTGTTCTCAACGCCAGCAGGCTGGCACTGGAACTGTACGGGTACAAAAAAAAGACCGATTTTCTGGGTCGGGATTTTTTCAGCCTGCAGGAAAATCCCCCGCGTTTCTCCAAACACATCAATGAGTTGCGATCGAAAGGCTTGATCAGTAATTTTAAGGTCACTCAGCTGAAAAAAGACGGCTCACCCAGAGCGGTGATTATCAACTCGTCCGTTGTCGAATACGGCGAGCAGCAGGCGGTTCAGTGCTACATTCGTGCTGTTAAAGAAACCACCCGCGTCGGCCGGGGTCCGAGACGCAGGAAATCCTCGCAGGAACCCCAGACAAGAATCGACTCCCGGCAGGTGAAAAAGCTGGCGGTTATTTACAGCGGTTACGTCCTTCACTCTGCCCTCAAAGAGCTTCTTGCTGATCAGGATATTGAGGTCGAGTTCATTCGATATCCCGATAACTATGATCCCGAAAGTGAGAGCATCCGCTCTGCCGACTTCTTTGTATTCGCTTTTTCAAAACTATCCGAGTTCGAAATCGAAGATCTGAAGGGGGTATGCAAAGAGCGTCACTGTCCCGTCATGGTCGTTTCCATCGATGTTGATGTCGATACCGTTATCGCGCTCATCAAGACGGGAATCAGAGGCGTAATCGTTAAAGACAGGGATTTTGCTCTCCTGCCGTCTGCAATCAACGCCATTAGCAAGGGTGAATACTGGTTCCCGCGAGCCATCATGCAGAGATTCTTTGAAGGCTACCAGTTTACGCTGAACAGCGGCAAAACCGATAGCTCAGGGATCCTGAGCGCTCGCGAAGCGGAAATCCTGAAGCTTATTGTAAAAGGTTTGAAGAACAAGGAGATAGCTTCCGAACTGGGAATCAGCTACAGCACCGTCCTCACCCACATCTACAATATCTACCGCAAGCTGGAGGTGAACAGCCGCGCGCAAGCAATACGCCAGGCCCTCAATTCATCCCTCGTTGAAATCGGTTGAGCAATAACTCTCCCGCCCGAATAGCCGTTGTTGAAAAAATCCCTTCTTCTAACCTCACTCTGTCTTGAGAGGCGAAGCTCCATAAATACCGACATTGCTGATAGAATCCATTTCGCGACCACATCGGAAGAGAGTCCTGCGGCAGTCGCCGCGAATTCCCCGGAAGGAGCAGTCACGAGATGTTTGATCTGGCTATAAACAGGGAGCAACTCGAGAGAACCGTCCAGCGGGCACGTGAGCGCAACATTATCATTCCCACATTCAAGCAGATGAAGGATCCCGCTTCGATCCCAAGGCCGATCCAAGAGGCGCTTCACGACGTCGGCCTGTGGGATGTCAACCCGCTCAACCTCTTCCGCATCACTTGGAAGAACGAGCCGCTCTCCCACGGCGGCCTTTTCGGGGGAGTCAACTATTTTGAGCTTCCCTCCGAGTTGACCGGAGTCGATGCACGCATTATCGGCCTGGTTGGCAAGTGGTTTCCCACCGGAGCGCACAAGGTTGGCGCGACATTCGGCTGCCTCGTGCCGAGGCTGGTGACCGGACAGTTCGATCCCACAAGGCACAAGGCTGTTTGGCCCTCCACCGGGAATTACTGCCGCGGCGGTGCTTACGACTCCGCCTTGCTCGCCTGCGAGTCGATTGCCATCTTGCCCGAGGAAATGAGCAGGGAGCGGTTCGAATGGCTCGAGAAAGTGGCTGGGGAGGTGATAGCAACTCCCGGGTGCGAGAGCAACGTCAAGGAAATCTTCGACAAGTGCCGGGAGTTGCGCCAGACCCGCGACGACATCATTATCTTCAACCAGTTCGACGAGTTCGGAAATTATCTCTGGCATCACGAGGTCACCGGCAATGCTGTTTTGGAACTGCTCGAGGCGGCCCTGGGGGAGAAAGATAAATTCTTCGGTTTCGTATCATCCTCGGGCTCGGCGGGAACTCTGTCGGGCTGCGGCGATTTCCTCAAAAAGCAATTCCCGGCCTGCAAGCTGATCGTCGGCGAAGCGCTTCAGTGCCCCACGTTACTGTGGAACGGCTTCGGAGGGCACAGGATCGAAGGGATCGGCGACAAGCATGTCCCCTGGATCCACAATCTCCGCACCACCGACATGGTGGTGGCGGTCGACGACGAGAATTGTATGAAGCTGCTGCGCCTGTTCAATGAGCGGGCGGGGATTGAATACCTGGTGAAGCAAGGCGCCGCGCGCGAGGCGGTCGAATCGCTGCCGCTGCTCGGCATCTCAAGCATAGGCAATGTGTTAGCGGCGATAAAGGCGGCAAAATACTATGAGCTCACCGGCACCGACGTGATCGTTACCGTGTTCACGGATTCAATGGAATTATACGGAAGCCGTGTCGAAGAGCTGAGAGAGCGGTTCGGCAAGTATGGAGAGATTGATGCCGTAAGGGATTTCCACAGCTGCCTTCTCGGCGAGGGCGTCGACCACATGCTCGAGCTTGGGTTTTACGACAGGAAGAGGATTCACAACCTCAAGTATTACACCTGGATCGAGCAGCAGGATCGGGACCTCGATGAACTGAACGCTCAGTGGTACGATTACCCCGATTACTGGGAGAGGGTCGCGGCGGCCGCTGAGCAGATCGACGGCCTGATCGAGGAGTTCAATCGGAAAACCGGATTGCTGAAAACATCGGTGTAAATTGGTTTGGAGATTTTTTCGATCAGATTATATAGTAATTGTAATGGAACAAAGCCGGATTCAATAAACGGGTACTAATGTGATTAAAAAGGGAATTATCCTGGCCGGCGGCGCCGGCACGCGGCTCTTTCCGTTGACCCTGGCGGTCAGCAAGCAGCTCATGCCCGTCTACAACAAGCCGATGATCTACTATCCGCTCAGCACGCTGATGGAGACCGGCATCACCGACATCCTCGTTATCACCACCCCGGAGGATCAGCCCGCCTTCAGAAAAGTCCTCGCCGACGGCAGCCAGTGGGGGATAAGCATCAGCTTCGCGGAGCAACCGCGCCCGGAGGGAATCGCTCAGGCTTTCATCATCGGCAAGGACTTCATCGGCGACGATGGCTGTTGCCTTATTCTTGGCGACAACATCTTCCACGGCCACGGCTTGGTGGAAAGCCTGCAAAGAGCCGCCGCTCGAGATAAAGGAGCGACGGTCTTCGGATACTGGGTGGAGAACCCGGAGAGTTTTGGTGTGGTGGAGTTCGATGCCGGCGGCCGGGCTGTGGGGATTGAAGAAAAGCCGGCCAAACCTAAGACCAATTACGCCGTGACCGGCCTCTATTTCTATGACAACGACGTCGTCGGGATTGCCGCTGACTTGAAGCCCTCGCATCGCGGCGAACTGGAGATCACCGACCTCAACATGGAGTACATCCGCCGGGGAAAGATGAGCGTGGAGACGCTCGGGCGGGGCATCGCCTGGCTCGATACAGGAACCCACGAGTCGCTGATGAGGGCTGGCAGCTTCATCGAAACCATCGAAAAGCGTCAGGGATTGATGGTGGCTTGTCCCGAAGAAATCGCCTTCCGCATGAGTCTCATATCCGCAGAGGATGTCGAGCGACTGGCTCAGCCGCTCATCCACAGCGATTACGGAACATACCTCTTCAGGCTGATCAACGATCAGGAACTACTATGAAAGTTATCGAGACCGATTTGCCGGGAGTGCTGATAATCGAGCCGAAATATCTCGGAGACGGCCGGGGCTGGTTCATGGAAACCTGGCACCGCGAACGCTATTCGGAGGCAGGGCTGCCGGGCGGATTTGTCCAGGACAACGTCTCGTTTTCGCGCCGCGGCGTTTTGCGCGGCTTGCACTTTCAGAATCCCCTGCAGCAGGGGAAGCTCATCTTCGTGCTCCGGGGCGAGGTGTTCGACGTGGCGGTCGATGTCCGCGTCGGCTCGCCCACGTTCGCCCGCTGGTTCGGTACCACTCTTTCGGTGGCCGACAAGCGCCAGCTTTACATTCCTCCTGGTTTCGCGCACGGCTTCTGCGTCCTCAGCGACGAGGCTCTCTTCGCCTACAAATGCACGGAGAAGTACTCAGCCGAAGCCGAGATCGGCATCCTCTGGAACGATCCCGCCATCGGCATCGAATGGCCGGTGGGGAATCCGATCCTCTCGGACAAGGACAAAGGCAATCCCACCCTGCGTGAAATCGAGAAAGAAAGGCTGCCCCAATATGCGCGCGACTGAATTCCTCGATAATTTCCCCTCCAGGATCGACGACGCCGATATGAAGATTTTCCTCGCTGGCTGCAACGGCCAGCTTGGATGGGAATTGCAGCGTGTAATTCCGCCGCATCAGCTTACAGCCGTCGACTTGCCCGCCGTCGACATCACCCGCCGTGAACAGATCCTGGAAGAGGTCAAAAAGGCGCAGCCGGATGTAATCATCAACGCCGCCGCTTATACCGCGGTGGACAAGGCCGAGGAAGAAAAGGAAAAGGCGGTCGCGGTCAATGCCGAGGGAGCCGGAAACCTTGCTGTCGCCGCGAAAGAGATCGGGGCGAGACTTATCCATATTTCCACCGATTTCGTCTTCGACGGCAACAAAACAACACCCTACCAACCTGACGACAAGCCGTCGCCGCTCTGCGTCTACGGAGCCAGCAAGCTCGAAGGAGAGCGGAAAGTCACTGAAATACTTCGGGATAAAGTTCTGATTATCCGCACGGCCTGGCTCTATTCCGTTCAAGGGGAAAACTTTGTCAAGACCATGCTTCGCCTGATGGAAGCGGGCAAGGAAGTTCGAGTCGTCAGCGATCAGGTAGGCACGCCCACCTGGGCCGCCACTCTCGCGCGAGCGGTCGTTGCGGCTGTCAATAAGCCGGATCTGAGCGGGATTTTTCACTGGACCGATGCCGGTGTGGCGAGCTGGTTCGATTTCGCTGTGGCTATCAGGGACGAAGCGCTCAATCAGGGAATCCTCGTAGAGAGAACGCATGTGCTGCCCGTCGGCAGCGATGAGTATCAGACCGCCGCCAGGAGACCCTCCCTCTGTCTTCTCGATAAAAAGAAAGCTTATCTCGAGCTCGATATGCCCGTGCTTCACTGGTGCACGGCGTTAAAAGCGATGTTCACCGATTTCGTGTCGGAATGATGACGCGCCAAAGGTTGTTGCTTGTTTGTCCCGGGCAAAACCACTTATTGATATTTGCTCATGAGCCGAATATCTCTCGATAATCCTGTGCCAGCGGTCGCGATATGCGGCTATTCCGGTTCCGGTAAAACCTCGCTTATCGAAAACATCCTGCCGCTGCTGGTGAGCAGGGGGCTTGCAGTCGCTTATCTCAAGGCGGATGCGCACCGCGTCGATTTCGATGAGCAGGGCAAGGATAGCCAACGCGCACGGCACTCGGGAGCGGCGGTTAGTTTTGTTTCCCGCGGAGATGGGCCCGATGGGGTCTCTTTTCACCACGATGATTCCTCCAATCCTCCGGCTGAGATCGAGAGACGACTAACCGAGCACGCCTCAAGGTGCACGCTCCACAATCTCGAGCGGCACTTCCGAGGCTGCCACCTCTTGTTGGTCGAGGGGATGAAGTACTCCGCCCTGCCCAAGATACTCGTCAACAGGCTCGATAATCCTCGTGGAATCCTGCCTGCGACGAGCCTGCGCAGAGTCCTGAAAGAAATACGGTTGTCTGGCCGGGCCGGCGATCTGCGCGAGGCGGCGAAGGAAACCATCGAGATTTTCGAATCCGTCATCGACACACCGTCTTGCAGAGCTGCGCGTGGAGTGGCTGGAGTCGTACTGGCGGGTGGCTCGTCCTCCAGGCTGGAACTCGACAAGGCTCTCTTGCCGGTGGCTCATCCGGATTCAAGCTCCTCGTGCGGAACCTGGCTGGAGCGTGCAGTCTGTCTTCTCGCTCAGTATTTTGGAGAAGTTGCTATCGCGGGCAGGGTTGTCGCCGGCGGAGGAAGTGAATTACCCAACCTGAAGCGGGAGGTGAAGAGTTTCACCGACCGGCGTCCGGGAGCAGGGCCGCTTGCCGGTATCGAATCTGCCCTGGAAAAACTGAGGAGCGCCGCCCTGGTTTTGCCATGCGATCTGCCGCTGCTCGATGAAGATGCCATCGAGCTTCTGCTGAGCGGTCGCGATAGCTCCGCGGCGGCGACAGTTTTCCGAACCGATGACGGTCTGCCCATGCCTCTTCCGATGATAATCGAGATTGATGCCCTCGAGCCTCTGACGCGCTACCTGGATTCCGGCAGCAGAAGTATCGCAGGATTTCTGCAAACGATCTCAACAAAACAACTCCCATTGCCGCGGGAACTTCAATACCAATTAACTAATATCAACTCGCCTGAGGATCTCGAATCTCTCTACTGATACAACTGCCGATTGAGCGTGAAAGTACTGGTTTTGGAGCCATTCCAAATCCTTTCGACAAATAACAATACGCGGGATAAAATGCGTTGAATTCGGTTTTTCGGTATTAATCCATCCAATACTGGGGGGTATTGATCATGCGCAGGCTTTCTGTTGTTGTTGCTGCTTTGTGTGCGGCTCTGATTCCTCTGCAGCTCGCGGCGCAGGAAAATCTCAACGATGAAGGTAAAAAGCTGCATGCGCTCTTTGATGATGAATGGGAATGGGCCATGAAGAAGTTCCCGCCGATGGCCACATACTTCGGCGACTACCGCTGGAACGATCAGTTGGGCTCCTTCGGTCTCGAGGCTCTCGAGCGGAACAATAAGCACGACTTTGTAGTGCTCGAAAAAATAAAACAGATCGACCGCTCCAGGCTCTCCGACCAGGACAAGGTAAACTACGATCTCTACCTCGAGCAGCGAAAACAGAGTATCGCGGGGCACGAATTCCCGACCATGTTAATGCCCATGAACCAGCAGGCTGGTATTCACTCGATGTTGCCAATGCTGCCGCAGATCTGCCCTTTCAAGAATACCAAGCACTACGATGATTACATCTCGCGCCTGCGCCAGGTGCCGCGGGTGATGGACGAGATGATCGAGCTCATGCGGGAGGGCCTGAAGCTGGGAGCGACGCCGCCCAAGATCACCGTGCGGGCCGTGGCCGACCAGATCAAGTCTCAGATAGTCGAGGAGCCGACCAAGTGCGTCCTCTATTTCCCCTTCCTCCGTTTCCCCGATACGGTGAGCGAGGAGGATCGGGAGAGGCTGAAGGCCGAAGCCGCCGAAGCAATCGCCGAAAGCATCCTGCCCGCGTATCAGAAACTCCATGACTATTGGGTCAACGAGTATTATCCGAACTGCCGCGAAACTTTCGGCTGCCTCCACCTGCCCAATGGCAAGAAATGGTACGCTTACCTCGCCAAAAACCACACGACCACCGACCTGACGCCTGAAGAAATACACCAGATCGGTCTCGGCGAGGTGAAACGCATCAGGGCGGAGATGGATAAAGTCATCGAGGAGAGCGGATTCGAGAGCAGCTTCGAAGATTACGCCGAGTACCTGCGGACCGATCCCAAGTTCTACTACACCAAAGCCGAGGACCTGGTCACGGGCTATCGCGACATCTGCAAACGCATCGACGCAGAGCTGCCGCGATTCTTCCGCACGCTCCCGCGCCTGACGTTCGGCGTCAAGGAAGTTCCCATGTTCAACGCCCCCTCACAGACGACCGCCTATTACCAGGCGGGCTCTACGGAGGCAGGCCGCTCGGGCACCTATTACGTCAACACCTACAAGATAGACACACGCCCCAAATGGGAAATGGAGGCTCTGTCCATCCACGAGGCCGTTCCCGGGCACCATTTCCAGATCTCGCTCGCGCAGGAGTTGACCGACCTGCCGCAGTGGCGACGCAACGCCAGCTACACCGCCTACATCGAGGGCTGGGCGCTCTACTGCGAAAGCCTCGGCGGGGACCTCGGCTTTTACAAAGATCCGCCCTCGAAATTTGGACAGCTCACTTACGAGATCTGGCGCGCCATCAGGTTGGTCGTGGATACCGGCATTCATTACTACGGCTGGGATCGACAGAGGGCCATCGACTACTTCAAGGCCAATTCACCCAAGCAGGAGCACGACATCACCGTGGAGATCGACCGCTACATGGTGATGCCCGCCCAGGCGCTTGCCTACAAGATCGGCGAACTCAAAATCAAGGAGTTGCGCAGGTTCGCTGAGGCCGAGCTGGGTGAAAACTTCGACATAAGGGAATTCCACGATAAGCTGCTGCTAAGCGGAGCGGTGCCGCTTTCGGTCCTGGAAAAAATGATCAAGGAGTATGTCGCCGCGAAGAAAGCCGGGATCGGGGGTAGCTGATCCAAAGATCTCTGAGCTGTCAGGCGGCGGCTCGGGGAGGAACGTTTTCATTCTTAGTATTTATAACAAGAAAGGGGAACAAGTATGCGAAGGTTCACTAGCCTTGCCACGGTGTTTGTCCTTTGCCTATTGACTGTCCAATGCGCCCAGGATCAGGCGGCGGAGGAGGGAGCGAAGCTCGGCACTCTCTTCGAAGCGGAGTGGCAGTGGTCGCTGCAGGATAACCCCACCAGGGCGACTAGGGCGGCCGACTACCGCTACAACGACCGCCTTGCCGTGACCGGCCTCGACGCGGTGAAAAGCCGGCAGCAGCACGACGTGGAGGTGATGGATAAGCTGGAGGCCATCGACCGCTCGAAACTATCGGAGGCCGACCAGCTCAATTACGATTTATATCTTGAGCAGCGTAGACAAAGGATCGAGGGTCACAAATATCCCGCCTACCTGATGCCGATTCATCAGCGCGGCGGCCCGCAGTCGAGGCTGGCCTCCCTGCCGACGTTTTGCCCCTTCCGCAATGTCAAGGACTATGAGGATTACATCAGCCGGCTGAATCAGATCCCCGAATCTCTCGGAGGCACTATGGAGTTGATGCGGGAAGGGCTCAAGCAGGGAGTCACTCCGTCTGCAATCCCGATCCGAAAAGTCGCGGATCAGATCATAACGCACGTTGTCGGAAAGGCCGAAGATAGCCTGTTCTTCAAACCATTCACCAAGTATCCCGAAGGCATACCCGAGGCCGAACGCGCCAGGTTGACGGACGCCGGATCTCAAGCGATCACTGAAAAAGTGGTGCCTGCGTTCCGCGATCTGCTTGTCTTCTGGCAGAACGAATATTATCCGAAATGCAGGGACACACACGGCTGGCTCGCGCTGCCCAACGGCAAGGAATGGTACAAGTTCCTGGTGAAACGCATGACCACCACCGATCTGACTCCCGAGGAGATTCACGAGATCGGCCTGCGGGAAGTGGCGCGCATCAGGGCCGAGATGGATCAGGTCATCGCGGACAGTGGCTTCAGCGGAACTTTCGAGGAGTTCGTCGAGTTCCTCCGCACCGATCCGCAGTTCTACTATACCGATAAGGAAGCCTTGATCACCGGCTACCGCGACATCAACAAGCGTGTCGACGCCGAGCTGCCGCGCCTCTTCCAAACCATGCCGCGCCTGACCTTCGGCGTCAAAGAGATACCCGCCTTCACGGCTCCCTCGCAGACCACGGCTTACTACAGCCCGGGTTCGGTCGAGGCCGGCATCTCGGGCACATTCAACGTCAATACCTACATGCTGCATACGCGCCCCAAGTGGGAGATGCAGCCCTTGTCAATCCACGAGGCCGTGCCCGGCCACCACTTCCAGATCTCTCTCGCCCAGGAATTGAGCGACCTGCCTCGCTGGCGCCGGCAAATCTCCTACACCGCCTACATCGAGGGCTGGGCTCTATACGCCGAAAGCCTCGGCGAAGAAATGGGGTTCTACAACACGCCCTACACCAAGTTCGGCCAGCTTACTTATCAGGTGTGGCGCGCCATCCGCCTCGTCGTCGACACCGGAATCCACTACTACGGCTGGGACCGCCAGCGGGCCATTGATTACTTCAAGACCAATTCAGCCAAAACCGAGCACGACATCGCCCAGGAGATCGACCGCTACATGACCGCTCCCGCCCAGCCGCTGGCCTATAAACTCGGTGAGCTGAAGATCACCGAGCTCCGCCGCTTTGCCGAACAGGAACTCGGCGATAACTTCGATATCAGGGAATTCCACGACCAGTTGCTGCTCGACGGCGCGCTGCCGCTCGACGTGCTCGAAAAGAAAATCAGAAACTACGTGGAAGATAAAAAGAACAATCTGACTAATTGATACAGCAAAGGCGGCTTCCTCTTATGGATTTCTATCCCGGAGGAGGCCGCCTTTATTTATTTTGGCGGACAAGCCGTCTCAGTTGTCGGCTTCGTCTCCCTCGTCCTCTTCCTCTTCTTCAAACAACTCCTCCACCGGCTTGCGCAGGTCTTCGGAGTCGGACTCTGAAACCTCGTAAATCCACCCTGCGTGCCTCTGATTGAATGCCTCGGCCGCATCGCCGGCAAGAAGTATCGCTTCTTTTTCCTCCAGCGATTCTTCGGCCTCGTCGGGGGAGATTGTTATTTGATCAACCGCAGGAGGCTGTGCCGAAAGGCTGATATAGAACTTGTCGTCGTGCTTTGCCGACTGGATGATATAAATCAGCCCCGACTCGAATGTGCAGCGGTAAGTGCCGTCCCAGGCGAGCTGAATCTCATCCGCGCGCCTGACATCATCGAAGGAGAGGTAATCGAGCGCCTCGAAAACATCGCTGCAGGCATCTTCGTCTGCCGTCTTGCCGGGAGGGATATCCAGCAGCACGATACGGCCCTCCTCGTCTTCACCTTCGGCGGGTTCTCTGACGAGGGTGTAGCCTCCAAGGCTGGTGATCACATCCACGCGCGTGATCTTCTCCGTCTCCAGACTTTCGAAAAGTTCGTCGTTCATGTAATCCGTGGCGTTTGTATCCAGTGCGAATTGTTTCTCCGTACTGTAGACCGTGTTCTCCTCAACCAGCCGTATGTAGGATCCCGAACCCCGCGAGACCTGCTTGCCCTTGATGATACCCGCGATTTGTTTTCCTTCGAGATCGTTCAGGAACAGCAGTGTCGCATCGGCGCTGTCTTCGCCGACACCGAGCTCATCGTGGTTCGCCGCAGACTCGGTGGTCTTCTCGGCAAGCCGTATCTCCAGCAGGTCGATGAGCAGATCGTTTATCTTCTCGGTATCCGCGGGATACCCGCCCTTCTCCTCGATAACGAAGCCCTCCGCAGAACGCCTCAGCGTCAGTGTCTCCCCGCCCATCTTGATCGTGATCGAGCTGATCTTGTCAGGATCGAGACCCTGAAGTAGGGGTGTTCCGCTCTTGAACGATTCGCGTGAGAAATCCAAGCCTGAATAAAAGAGAGCGACCAGGACGATCAGAATGGACGCAGTGACGGCAAGTATTAGCAGGTTTCTCTCGCTCATCAGTCGATCCTCCTTGTTGCGTAAAGCCTCGCTTTGACGAAGCGGATGACGGCTATCGCTATTGCGATTAGCAGTACCAAGGCGGGTGCGAACACCATGTTGAGCGTTTGCACGGTGGCTCCGAGGGACTCGATGGACTCGCGCTTGCCTGCGTTCAGCCTGCGCAGTTCCTTGCGCGCTTCGCGAATCTCCTCCTCGATGTTCTGGCGCTCAGCCAACGCTTCGCTCTCGACGAGCTTAATGTTCTCCTCGTCGGCCGATTCACCCAGTTCCTCGAGACGTTGCTCGAATTGCGCGATCTTCGCGTTGACCTCTGCAACCTCTGCAGCGGTCGCCTCCTCAGCCTGCTTTTCGATTTCATCGACAAGCGTGAACGGGCGCTGGAACTGGCCGCGCGAGCGTATCTCGATCAGGCTGCTCGAACCGCTCAGGAAATCGAGGGCGTTGAGCACCAGCGAAGCGTTGTCGCCGGCCTGTGCCATCCCGAAGAAAGTCTGCTCGTAGGCCAGCATGTCGGAAATCATGTCGACATCGGAGACGACAATCACCGACGCCTCCGGTGAGGCCTCGGTCAGATACTGAGCTTCCTCCTCCTCTGCATCAGCCTCTTCGACCGACTCCTCGCCCTCATCTTCCGCCTCTTCGGCTTCGTCTTCCTCGTCATCGGCGGGAGGACCGTCGGGGAAGTTGGTCGTCAGCTTACCGCTGATGCGGCAGGCCAGCATCACCCTCTCGGTGCCGTCGGCGACGGCGTTGTTCATCGCCTCGGGATTCGGCATCTGAAGCTCGTACGGACCCGATGGCTTCCAGGTGTTGCCGATCTCGCTCGTCGTCAGCAGCGGCGTCACCGTCACACCTTCTTTATCCTCGACGGTCTTGAGCGCGCCGGCGTAAAGCAAACGAATATTGTGAAGATTGCCGGTGATTACCTCGTCGTGGTTGACATTATCGTCGGTCAGCCCGAGGTAGGTGATGATCGCCACCGGCGGCTGCCCGCGATAGATAGCCGCCTTGACCGCAAGGTTGCGGTCCGCGGCAATCACATCGGTATCCATCTCCACGCCCCAGTTCCGCAGCAGGGCGTTGAGCTCAGAGGAAGCCCGGTAGCTCATGTTGGCGTAAGGATTCTGCGGATCCTGCGGCGGTTGGTCATTGAGGCAGTGCGGATCGATGAACACCAACAGCTTTCCGCCGCCCATTACGAACTGGTCGACGGCGAACAGAGTCTCCTCATCGAGACCCTTCGGGTGTACCAACATCAGGTAATCGATGTCGTCGGGGATCTCGTCGAGCGGCTCGCTCAACGACTGCAGTTCGTAGCTGTCGCGCAGGTGCGTGGCGATTGTCCACGGCTGCGGCGGTGTCCGGCCCTGCATCTGCATCATCTGCATCATGTAGGGCGACATGTCACCGCCGGTCACAGGCAGTGACGAGATAACTCCCACCTTGCGCCTGTCCCGGCTGGAGACGCTGGAAATCAGCTTGGAGATATCGTACTCGACGAACTCCTGGCGGTCGGGCTCGAAAAACTCGATCACATTGTCCTTGCCCAGCTCGCTCTCCGCGGCCAGCCCGAAGAAGAAACCCTCCTCCTCGGAAATCTGGAAGCGCCTGATGCCGTAGCGCACCGCCTCATCCTCCTCATCGGAGAAAGGACGCGGATCGATGACTTCGAGCCTCAGTTTGCCGCCCGAAAGACCGGCGTACTCCTCCAGCAGGTCGCGCACATAGAGGTAATAATTGTTGTAGAAGCGGATCCCCTCGGGGCCCTTCATCGCTGCGACTCGCGAGTAGAACAACTTCAGGCGAACCGTCTGATTCAGCTCCGAGAGAATATTGCGCGTTCCGTCGGACAGGGTGTAGACGCCGTGTTCCGTCAAATCGAGGCGGGTGCTGCCGGCCAGCTTGTTGATCACCAACACGGCGGCGATTGCGATCACAAGTATCAGAACCGCCGCGATAATTGCTCTTGTGACTGCGCTCATCAGCCGGCCCTCCTCTCTCTCAGAATCACGATGTTGGCCCATAGCCATCCTGCGGTGATCACTAGAAAGAACAGCAGGTCACGCAGCTCGATCACGCCGCGCTGCATCGAGTTGAAATGCGATTCGAAACTGAGGCTCTCCATCGCCTCGACGAAACCGCCCGGCAGAAGCGTGGCGACGTATTCCATCGCCGCAGGGCTGGCCGCATAAAGAAAAACGGCGCACGCGACCACGCCGAGCACGAATGCAATCACCTGGTTACGGGTGATACCGGAGAAGAAGCTGCCGATTGCCAGGTAGCTGCCCGAGAGAAGGATACTCGCCAGGTACCCGGCCACGATCGGCCCCGGATCGGGCTCGCCGAGCACGAAGATGGTGATTATCATCGGGAACGTCAGGGCCAGCGCGATCACTATCACCGTCCACGCCGCCATGAATTTGCCGATCACAGCCTGAGTTGTAGTCACCGGCAGAGAGAAGAGCAGCTCGATCGAGTTGGTCCGGCGCTCCTCCGCCCACAGCCTCATCGCCATCGCGGGCGAGAGGAAAACGAAGAGCAGCGGCATGCCGTCGAAAAGCTGCCGCAGGTCGGCCTGCCTCAGGTCGAAAAAGCCCTTCTGGAAAGTCAGAAAACTGGTGAAGAAAAGGAAGATCACCAGGAACACGTAAGCCACGGGCGTCGAGAAGTATCCCCGGATCTCCCGTTTGTAGACGCTCAGGAATCCTCTCATGCCGCACCTCCCGCCGCTACGGCCTCGTGCTCGCTCGTCAATTTGCGGAATATCTCGTCGAGATTGCCGCCCTCGCTCGCGCGCAGGTCGTCGGGAGTGGAATCGACGAGAATGCGGCCGCGATGGATGATCGCCATGCGGTTGCAGATCGCATCGACCTCCTCGAGGATGTGTGTCGAGACGACAATGCACTTCTCCGCCGCGAGTTTCTTGATCAGCATCCGCACATCGTGCTTCTGGTTCGGGTCAAGGCCGTCCGTCGGCTCGTCCAGAACCAGCACCGGCGGATCGTGAACCAGCGCCTGCGCCAGACCGACGCGCCGACGGTAACCCTTTGACAGCGTGCCGATCGGCTGATGCATCACCGATTCGATTGCGGTGACCTTGGAGATGCGGTCGATTGCCTCGCGGCGCTCCGCTTTGTGCATCTCGCGCGTCTCGCAGACGAAATCGAGGAACGAGCCGGTGGTCATCTCGTCGTAGGCGGGCGCGTTCTCCGCAAGGTAGCCGATGTTGCGCTGAACCTTGATCGGCTCCTCGACGATGTCGTGGCCCACGATCGTGGCGGTGCCGGAATCCGGCGGCAGAAAACAGCTCAGGATCCGCATCGTTGTCGATTTTCCCGCGCCGTTAGGCCCCAGAAATCCCAGCACGTCACCCTTTGAGACGGAAAACGACACACCGTCCACGGCGACGATCGGGCCGAAGGCCTTGCGCAGGTCCTTTACTTCGATCATTTCCATACTCTCCCCCAGGATGGATTGACTTTATGCAGGAGCATTTATTTAAGCCGAGCCTTCTCCATAGTCAAGAACATTGTACAAGCCGACAGGTTTACAAACGGCCTGCCCTGTCTCTTCGGAGCAGTCGGTCTTCAACAATTTGCTTGGAATGAATGCGATTTGGGCTTTCTTCACGTACCGTCCCTTCCAGCGATCAAAAGTATAAAGGGTGCAGCGATCGGAGATGTCTATTTCTCTTGCGCCGATTCCAGAAGTTCGCCGCGGTTAATCTGCTTGCCGTCTAAAATCAGAACGGCAATGTCTTTCAAGTTGCTTAGGCTGTCGATCGGATTCGCATTTACAACTATGAGATCCGCCTGCCTGCCCGCTTCGATTACTCCGATATCATCGAAACCGTATGTCTCGGCGATGTTCCATGTCGCCGCCGCGATCGCCTCGCGGGGGGAGAGGCCGATCCTGGTCAGCAACTGCAATTCCGTGTGCATCGATATGCCCGGCATCGTGCCCCAGACATCGGTGCCGCTGCCCGCGAGGTAGCGCGCCCCGGCCGCCCGGTAGGCGCGTTCCAGGACAAACTCCTTGGCCGCAAGGTCGGCATAGGCCTTGGTGTGCTCGGGATCGTAGTCGTGTTTCCCGGTGACCTTGTCCGAAGGATTGTTCACGTCAGCCGGATCGATTATCGCCGCCACAGGCTCGTTCCAGAGATTCTCGCAATCGGGCAGGTCGAGGTAGAGCAGACTGAAAGTGGGGACCAGCGCGACTTCGCTCGCGCCAAGCACCGCGGCATGATTCAGCAGGCGCTCATCATCAGGATCGATGTCCGTCAGAAACTTGTAATAGCGCCACTTGGGACTCTCGAGGTCGTCGCTGAACGGCTGCTCGGCCACAGCCCGGGCCATCTCGTGTGGTGCGATGTCGAGCGAGTAGCGCGTCGTGTGCACGAAGGCGTCGATGCCGGTGTCTATTGCCTCGCTGTAGGTCGTGAAGCCCAGTTCCCCGATAGTGCCCATGCCGAGGCTGTGAGCGTGCTCAACCGCAGCCCGCAACTGGTCCGGTCTGAGTTCGTACATCAGCAGGACTACCTTGTAGCCGCCGGCGTGCAACTCGTCGATCTGCCCGAGCAGCTCATCTGTCGAAACCGCCTCGTCGCCGACTCCCTCCAGCCTGTAGGCCGTCGGTCCAGGATCGGCGTCCCCGAAAAACACACCGCGCCTGCCGCCGTCAACCGAGATAATCGATGTGACGCCCATGTAGAGGTAGGCGTTGGCGTAGGCCTGATTGTTGAGCGCAGCGAAGCCGTCGATCAGGCCCGGCAGGATGAACTTGCCGGAGACATCCACAATCCGGACCCCTTCAGGGATATCGACTTCTCCACTGTTGCCGACTGCGGAGATAAGGCCGTCCTCGATCAGAACGACGGCGTCCTCGATGTCGTTCTCAGACGTTCCCCAGTTGGAAAGATCCGGCACGGTGCTGCCGACCAAAGCGACGATGCCCTTTTCTTCGCCGGGCTCATCTGGTGTGGGGAGTGAGCATGAGATAAGCAGGAAAAGCAGGATAGGGAAGAACGCTTTCTTCATTTTCGGCTCCTATCTTGCCGCTTCGACGAATAACTCCACCAGGCGGCCGGTTTCAATCCTTGTGATCGTTTCGTTGCAAGTGAGGATAAAACCATCGAAGTATGCTGCGGGGTCATAAAGATCGACGCCCTTCCCAAGCAGTCTGCTGCGGAACTCGTCCTTCGAAACCTTCTTGTTCCAGCGAAGCTGGCAGATATTGGTTCCATCCGGTATCCGGTCTATCTTGAAGCCCTTGTTCACGATGCCCTCGATGAATTTCTCGAAAGCGGCCATCGCCACGTGGAACCTTTCGATAAAGCCGTCGAGAAAATAGCCCGCCACTGCGGCGAACGGCCAGACCTGCGGTAGGCCGCCGCCGAACATCCGGCGCATGTGGTAAATCCCGTCCAGCATTTCCGCCGGGCCCGCAAGGACGGCCCCCGACGCGGCGTTGAAATACTTGTAGAGTGAAATGTAGACGGTGTCGAAGAGCTTCGAATAATCGATGACGGGAATGCCGGTGACTGCCGAGGCGATGAACAGCCGCGCGCCGTCGAGGTGCATCCTGAGCCCGCGCTCCTTCGCAAGCGCCGCTATCTTCTTCATCTCATCGTAATCGAAGACTTTCCCCAGCTTCCTGCGCACGGGATTCTCTATCGATATCACGCCGACATTTGTCTTAACCCGGCCCGCTGCGGTCCGCCGCAAGGCACCCTCTACTTCTTCAACGCTGAACGTTGCTTCGCCTTTGGCGAGGGGTATCAAATTGAGACCGCTGACTGTCTGGATGCAGTCGCCCGAATCATTGTAGATGTGGCTCTCAGCCTGGACGATCACACGCCGGTCGCTGCCGGCCAGCTCGCGGACGGCCACGTGGTTGGCCAGCGTGCCTGTGGGAAAAAACACTGCACGCTCCTTGCCGAGGATTTCGGCAAACCGCTTTTCCATCTGCTCCACGGCGCCGCCGTTCGAGTAGTAATCGGCCTCTACACCTCCATTTTCAGTGAGCTGGGCCAGCAGGCCGGCATACTCCTCGGGAGAGGGTGAAAGCCCGTCTCCCCTTAATTTCACTTCTTTTCCGAACATGAATTTGTTTTCCCCTTGTTGAGAGCGTCGGCTGAATCCGAGTGCCGGTGCCGAAGAGAGAGCGCAGGCGCCGAGGCCGGTTTTAAGCAACTGTCTTCTGCTCATACGTGCCATCACTTACTCCTTTCCACGGGCGTGTGTGAGGCTTTTCCGGTATCAAAGCTGGAATATTTGTTGAGTGTGTTTTTTGCGGCTAGCCCGACGAATAATGACGCCAGCAATAATACCACCTGCCCGCTGATCGAGCCATCGTTGACGAAAACTCCGAAACGAAGGGTCGAGAGTTCGCTTAATTTGTGCTAGTATCCCTCAAAAATTGATGATTGCCTCAGGCAGATAAGGGAAAAGGGATGGAGTTGATAGTGGGCGGCGTCGTAATTTCACTTGCTCTTGCTCTCATTGTTGTTCTGACCATCTGGAGCAGGCGCATGATCAACAAACTGGCTGCCAAAGATTTTCCCTCGGCCCGTGACGCAAGGCTCGAGATGCACGATGAGTGAGCAACCGCAACAGGTCACAACCGAGCTTTCGCGTGACCTCAACCTTTTCCACATAACGATGATGGGCCTCGGCATGATGATCGGGGCCGGTGTGTTCATCGGTGTCGGCAACGTTTTACAGAAAGCCGGGCCCGGTGGCCTGCTGCTCACCTTCGCACTTAACGGTCTGGTGGCCATTTTCACCGCGATGTCCTACGCGGAGCTCAGCTCGGCGATACCGAGAGCGGGCGGGGCATACAATTTCGCCAGAATCGGTTTCGGTCGCGGGACAAGCTTCCTCGCCGGCTGGATGGAGTGGTTCGCCTCGAGCGTAGCCGGCAGCCTGTACGCCGTGGTCTTCGCCACCTATACGCTTGACTTCGCGGTGCATCTCGGCTTCATCAATGAATCCTTCCTCCCGCTCGGCCAGAAAGCCGTGGCTCTCCTCGCCGGACTCTTCTTTATCTATATCAACTATCGCGGAGCATCGGACACCGGCAAGATCGGTGCGTTCTTCACACTGGGCCAGATGCTGTTGATAGTCGGAATCGGTGTCATTGGCATCGCCACCGCGATTATCGATCCCTCGAGGGTGGAAAATTTCACGCCGTTCATCCACCCTGACGGACTGCTGACCATCCTGGTTACGATGGGTTTCACCTCCGTCGCTTTCGAGGGCTACGAGGTCATCGCCCAGGCCGGCGACGAGACTATCGATCCCAAGCGCAACATACCCAAGGCGATGCTCTACTCGGTCTGCATCGTTACGCTGACCTATATCGCAGTCAGCTTCGCTTCCGTCGTCTCGGTCAAAGCCGGAGATCCCGCCCTCGGCGGCCTGGCGCCCTGGGAGTGGATTGCGGGCTTCGGCGACACCGGCTTCGGCCAGGCAGTGGCGAAACTGATGCCGACGAAGTTCATCGGCTACCTGGTTGTTACGCTCGCAGTCATCTTCGCTTCCACTTCAGCACTCAACGCCACTATCTTCTCGGCAACAAGGGCCTCGTATGCGCTCGGACGCGACCGCATGCTGCCCAAAATCTTTGCGAGAATTTCCCGCAAGCGCAAAACCCCTTACGTGGCGCTGTTGTTTACAGGCGTGATCGTGATCTCCATCGCGGTCTTCCTGCCCACGCGTGATGTCGGCTCGAGCGCGAGCATCATGTTCCTCTTGCTGTTCTTCCTCGTTAATCTCTGCGTAATAAAGATCCGGCGCTCCATGGGCGACGAGCTGCACTACGGCTTCCTCATGCCGCTCTTCCCGCTCTTCCCGATCCTGGCGATTCTCACTCAGGGGGTCCTCGCGGTGTTCCTACACGAGATGAGCTGGGTGGCATGGGTGGTTGCGCCTGTGTGGATCGGCGTCGGAGTGGTGATTTACCTCGCCTACTCGAAATCCCGGGCGATCGCGACCGAGGACGAGATTCTCGTGCTGGAGGAGGAGAAGGCGCCCGAGGTGAAGGGCTACAAGATCATGCTCTCGGTCGCAAACCCCGAGAACGCTCTCGGGCTCGTGCGCAACACCTACAAGCTGGCAAAAGCCAAGGAAGCCTCGATAGAGCTTCTGCATATGGTTCCCGTGCCGCCGCAGGTTCCTCTCGCCGACGCCCACAAGTACATGCTGGAGGGCAAAGAGGGTATCGTTGAGGCGATGCTCTACCTCGCGCCGCTGTTCCCCCTCAGCTCCACACTGCGCTACTGCCGCAATCTTCCGCGCGGAATAGTGAGCACTGCCCGCCAGAAGAAAGCCGACATGCTGATCATGGGCTGGCACGGCAAGCCGGGTTCGCACCGTTTCAGGCTCGGATCGACACTCGATCCTATAATCGAGCGCACTCCCTGCGACGTGGTTATCTTCAAGGACTGCGGAAAGGGCGATTTCAAGCGCGCCCTCGTGCCGGTGGCGGGCGGCCCCAACAGCGCTCTGGCGCTGGAGATCGCAAGCATCCTCGTGGATCAGGAAAAGGGTGAGGTGGTTGCCTTGACGGTCACCGGCGGAGGCTCACGATTCGATGTCGAGCGCTTACTCGATCGCATTGAAGCGCGACTGAGTATCCCCAGAGAGCGTGTCACATCGATGGGAGTACGGTCCGACAGCGTTGTGAGGGCGATAATTAAGGAATCCGAGGACTTCGACCTGATAGTCGTCGGTTCCACTGCCAAGCCGGCTCTATCCAGAATGGCCTATAAAACCGTGCCGGAAATGCTGGCCCGGCGAAGCGGTAAACCGATGGTTATGGTCCGCTCGGCGGCCGGATTCCGCACCCGTATTAGGCGCTGGATTTGAACCTCGTGCGCAGCCCCGGATCAGGTCCAGGTGGATAGCGCGAGACCTCCTGCTTGCCGGCTCGTATCGGCTCGGTGATCAGCCTGATTTTCTTCGGCCGCATCTCGAATCTTGCTCACGAGCTTCTTGAGTGGCTCCTTTCCTGGTCCCTTCACTTCGAATGAGTGGGCACCTGCCAGCAACGCCAACTCCGTCAGATCGGTGTAATCGTGGCAAGAGAAGAAAATGAACGGCGTTTGGTCTCCCGAATTGCGCAGCGCGCGAAGCAATTCGAGGCCGTTCATACCAGGCATGTCGAGGTCGCTGACGATGCAATCGGGCTTCTCTCTTTTGATCGTCTGGATGGCTTCAGCCGCCGATCCTGCAGGGCGGACCATGATATCGTCGGACAGGCGGGCGATGCTGATACGCAAGATGTCCCTGTCGTCGGGACTGTCGTTGACATATAAAACTCTGATCATTGGATCCCCCGTAGATTAAATGTATTATGCCCCGACACAGCGCGGCGTGAGATCAGTCACAAAATCGATATATTTTGTGCGGTACATCACTTTTGTTTTGTTTCGTGTATCACTTTTGATCACGTGGCGAACGAACGGTCGGATTCTCCGTATTTAAAGTTGAGGTTGTTTGGATATCCGTATTCGCACGGGAGGAATTCCAACGTGTTTTCTCAAGAAACAGGTAAAATGCATCCAGGGGAGTTGCGCAGATTCTATCCGGGCGGATAGGATATCCTCGAATGAAAACAAGAAATGGAGGAGGGGTTTACATGAAAGCGAAGATCTTCTCGGGTGTAGTGTGTCTCCTTGTCCTTCTATCGGCATCGGCGCTCGCCGACGGCTATCGCAATCCCGAGGCCGTGAAGGCGGCGCTCGAGCGCTGGCAGGGGGAACACCCGGAGCTTGTTAAGGTGATGCCGATCGGGAAGAGCGGGGGAGGGATCGAGTTGCTCGTCGCCCGAATCGCCGCGCAAGGCCCGGTCGAGCCCGACAAAAGGCCCGCAATATTCATCGGCGGAAACATCGAGGGCACTCGATTGCTGGCGACCGAGGCGGCTCTAGCCGCCATCGAGTATCTCATCGGGAATGCTGAAGAGGAGAGCGTCGCGAAGCTTCTATCGACTCGCACCTTCTATATCGCGCCGCTTCTGAATCCGGACGTCGCCGCCTTGGCTCTTGATGCTCCCAAATGGGAGCGCGAGACAAATCTTTCCAAGATCAACGATGATCGCGACCTACAGACCGACGAAGACGGCCACGCCGACATCAACGCCGATGGCTTCATCACTCAGATGCGCATAAAGAGTCCCGACGGACTATTCATCGCTGATCCCGACGATCCGCGCCTGATGCGCAAGGCCGACAAGATGAAAGGGGAGCGCGGCGAGTACAAAATGATGACCGAAGGCGTCGACGACGACGGCGATGGCGACATCAACGAGGATCCGCCGGGCGGCGTGGTAATCAACCGCAACTTCACCCACGATTATCAATACTTCTCAGCCGGCGCAGGCCTCTATCCCGCCAGCGAGGCCGAAACGATCGCGATTCTGGAGTTCTTCATCAACCACCGCAATATCGCCCTCGTTTACACCTTCGGCGGCCAGAACAACCTGCTCAACCTGCAGCGCGGAAGGGGCCCCGCCAAACTCGGCGCCGAGAAGGTGAAGGTACAGAAATACATCGCCGATGAAATAGGCGTCGATCCGGAGCAGGAGATATCGATCAAGGAGATCCTAGATATCGTCAAGGAGATGCCGTTCGCACGCGGCATGGATATCACTGAAGAGATGGTGGCCGCGTTCTTCGGCCTCGGACCTGTGATGAGCATCCCCGACGACGACTATCCATACTTCGAGGAGATCTCCAAGCGCTACAAGGAGATGATCAAAGAGAAAGAGATTGACGACGAATCCCGCACGGCAAAGGAAGCGGCAGGCAGCGGCTGCCTCTCCGCATGGGCTTACTTCCATTACGGCGTGCCGGCGTTCACCGTCGACCTCTGGGCCGTCCCCAAGCCCAAGCCGGAGAAGAAGGAAGGGGCGGAGGAGACCGGCAGCGGTATCACCGTAGAGAAGCTCAAAGTCATGACGCCCGAGGAATTCATCGCCTTTGGCGAGGAGAAGATCGCTCTCTTCCTCAAGGAGATGGAAGCTCCTGCCCAATACGACGCCAAGATGGTGATCAGCGGCGTCCAGGGCGGGATGGTCACGCCGAAAAGAATGGCCGAGATGATCGAGCAGATGGGCGGCGGCAAGAAGGAGGAGAAAAAAGAGGGTGAAGCCGAAGAGACCTACATCCTCGAGTGGGCCCAAGAGAATGTCGAGGGCGGGGGCCTGGTCTCCTGGACGGAGTTCGACCACCCGACACTCGGCAGAGTCGAGATCGGCGGCCTCAAGCCCTTCCTCAAGACAGTCCCGCCTTACGAGATCGGACAGAAAGTCCTGGAACCGAACGTCGAATTCGCGATCAAGCTGGCCGGCGAACTCGCTGAAATCGAAATTGCTGATGTGTCGGTCAAGGCGCTCGACGGCAATGTCTTCGAGATAACCGCCTACGTCAGGAACAAGGGCTTCTTCCCGACCGCTATGCGCCACGGAACGACCACGAGAACAGTCCCCCCCGTCATCCTCAAGCTCGGAATCGATCAGGACAATATTATTGGCGGCCAGAAAATCCACCGGATCAACTCGGTCCCCGGGAAAGGCATCAGCGACAAGTTCCGCTGGATTGTAAAAGCCGACAGAGGAACTGAGATCGAGCTGACGGCGCACAGCGTCAAGTGCGGCTCCGATTCCGAAACCGTAGTGCTGCAGTGAGGAGGGCGAGATGAAAAAGTATATTCTGGCTGTTGTGTTGGTCCTGATTCCCGCCTTCCTGCAGGCGGCGGTGCTGCCCGATGCTCCGAAGGTCGCGGTCGACTTCAACAGCTATCACACATACGAACAGCTTACTGACATCCTTAAGAAGCTGGCCGAGGCGTATCCGGAGCTGGCAACACTCGAATCGGTGGGCAAGAGCTATCAGAACCGCGACATCTGGGTTTTGACCATCAACAATCCCGATACCGGTCCGATGCTCACCAAACCGGCATTCTACATGGACGGCAACATCCACGGCAACGAGGTTCAGGCCTCCGAGGCCTGCCTCTACACTCTCTGGTACCTGCTGACCAACTACGACAAGATGGAGCGCGTCACCAACGTTGTCGACCGCGCCGCCTTCTATTTCATCCCCTGCGTCAACGTCGACGGACGTTCCTACTTCCTCGAACAACCTAATAATCCAAGCAGCTCACGCTCCGGCCAACGCCCGGTCGACGACGACCGCGACGGCCTCTTCGACGAGGACGGCTACGACGACCTCGACGGCGACGGCAGCATCACGATGATGCGCATAAAGGATCCCGCCGGCCGCATGAAACCCGACCCGGAAGATCCCCGCATGATGATCATGGCGGAGCCCGGTAAACCCGGCGGCTGGGAACTGCTCGGGATGGAGGGCATTGATAACGACGAGGACGGACGGATCAATGAGGATCCGCCCGGCGGCTACGACCTCAACCGCAACTGGGGCTACAACTGGATGCCCGAGTACGTTCAGTTCGGAGCCGGCGAATACCCGATGAGCCACCCGGAAAGCAGGGTGATCAACGAGTTCCTCCTCAAGCACCCCAACATCATCGCAGGCACTGCCGGCCATAACTCCGGCGGCATGATTCTGCGCGGACCGGGTGCCAAGAACATGGGGCAATTCTCACCCATGGATGTCCGCGTATACGACTACCTCGGCAAGCGCGGCGAGCAGGTGATTCCCGGTTATAAGTATCTGGTCGCCTACAAGGACCTCTATACCACCTATGGAGATTTCGACTCCTACCTGCACGGCACCTTCGGCGCATATGCTTTCACCATCGAGCACTTCACCGATAGCTGGGAGGACATCACCGGCGACGGCGAGGTCGACGATAAGGAACGGCTGAAATTCGACGACTATCTGCGCCACGGCGAGGGTTTCAAGGAATGGAAGCCCTACAAGCATCCGCTTTACGGAGACATCGAGATCGGCGGCTGGACGAAGATGACTCAGCGTCCCACGCCCGAGTTCATGCTGGCCCAGGAGTGCCACCGCACAGCAGCGTTCATTATCTTCCACGCCGAGAGCATGCCGCTGTTGAAGTTCCGGGATGTGAAAGTCGAAAGCGTCGGCGGCGGACTGTTTCGTATCACCGCGGCAGTGAGCAACGAGCAGGTGATACCGACCCGCTCCGCGCACATGGTGCGCAGCAACATCGGGCGCCCCGATTTCGCCGTCATCAGCGGTTCGAATATCGAAGTGGTTTCCGGCGGAGAGGTGAGCGACAAGTACCGGGGCATCATCGAGCCCCAGTACAAGGATCCCGCCAGGCTGCGCGTCCGCGCGCTCAACAGCCAAAGCGATGTGATCCTGCAGTGGCTGGTCAGGGGGCGCGGAAGCGCCACGCTGACATACAATTCGCTCAAAGGGGGCTTGATCGAGAAGACTCTTGACCTCAGATAATTCGCTGAGAATACAATAGCAAGAAAGGGCCGGAACTTTCCGGCCTTTTCCTTTGTTTAAAGAAAATTTTCAGTCAATTTAGATGAATTTGAATCGACTTCTTGACGGCGAACGCTTCCTGTGTTGATATTTGGTCAAGGAATTAATGCCCAAATCGCTTGGTTAAGACAATTTCAATCTAACTGGAGGAGTATATGCGAGCGGTATCCAGGAAACTAACGTTGGCAATGGTCCTGGCGTGTGTAATCACAGCGAGCGCGCTGGGTGCCGATGAAGTCAGAGTGGTGGGGAACCAGTGCCGTGCCATGTACGACGGCACCTTCGTGATGTACTACCTGGTCTCCGATTCCGCCACAGGCATTGTCCGCGAGGTAAAGGAAAGCGATTTCAAAAGGATCTATCCGGCCGCCTGGCAAAAACTGGTCGTCACCCAGAACATCCGCTGGGAGGGTGTTTCCCAGGTTAACTGGGCGATGTCTCCGGATGCCAAGCCGTTTAAGAAAAAGTACAACAAAATATTCAAGAAGTTGATCAACAAGGGACGCGGTACTCCGCTTCTCCCCGAATTCAAGCTGACCAGCAAGGTTGTGCAGATCACCCAGATAGACCCGAGAAGTGTTGAGGACAATACCAACACGATATACATGACCTCCGACGACCGCTTCTTCTTTGGAAAGTCGGGCGTCGCCGCCTATATGAACACCTGGTTCGGATCAGGCGGCAGCGTTGGGCTGCAAGACGGCAGGTTTACAAGCGCGCACAAGATCACTGAGGCGGACGGCTTTTTCAGGTCCGACCACTTCTCCGTGATGCCAGATCCCGCCAGGGGCATAAGCGCGAGCTTCAATTCAGACCTCGTTGTCGTTCACGAATTCGGGCACGCCTTCGGCTTCCAGCACACTCCCTACACGAACGATTACATGTCCTACAGAAGGCAGCATATCGATGCGAAGGCGCTAAAGAACAAGAATAGCGATATGTGGAAGCTGAACAATGAGAAGGACAAACTCTACTACGATGACAACTACGCCTCGGCACCGCGAATGATGCCGCTCGACGGCACCGTGCTGGATTTGACCTACCTTCACGCTCCGGGGACGTCTGACGATTCGTTAAACATGAATTCCTACCACCCGATTGTCGTCACAACCCTCAAGGGTTTTTCCGGAAAGCAGATGTCGCTGTCGGTTTACAAGGGCACGGCTACGGCGGCGTCGCCGCCGGCCAAGGCCCTGTTCACAATCCAGGGCGATTCGATCGACTTTTTTATCCGCATGGAAAGCGGTTACCCGGTTGTTGGGAAGTACAGGCTGAGCCTGTTAAACCTCGGCCAGGAGAAGTACTGGAAAAAGATCTCGAAACTGGTTGATAAGAAGGGCAAAGCCAAACAGATAAACGGCGTCAGCTTTGCCAAGGCCTATGAATGCACGCTCGTAGTGTCCGGTTACATGAATGAAGACTCGACGCAGAAGCAAACCGTCTCCGCCGTCGTATGGTTCGTTAAAAACTGATCCGCAGTAAAAAGCAAAAAAAGCCCGGCTGGAAGCTGTCCATAGCCGGGCTTCTTACTATCTGCGCGGGCCTTTATTTCTCCTCTTTCTTCTCCTCCGGTTCCAACCCGAGGATATACTTGTCGAACCAGGCCAGCTCCGCCGTCACCTTGTCTTTCTGGTGCGCCAGCTTGCGCAGGCCGTGCGGCTCGCCGGGGTAAAGCCGGAATTCGGAAGTGACGCCGTAGCGCTGCAGGCCGACATACATCTCCCAGCTCTGGGGCGCCGGCACGCGGTTGTCGTTCGCGCCGCAGAAGATGATCGTCGGCGTCGAAGCGTTGCGGATGTAGTTGATCGGGCTCTTGGCGCGGAAGAGGTCCGGCTTCTCATAAGGAGGAGCGGTGAACCAGATTTCCCTGATGTAGTGCATATCCGTCTGCGCGTAGAAGCTGAACCAGTTTGCGCCGCCCGCGCCCGAGCCCGCGGCCTTGAAACGGTCGCTGTAGTGGGTGATCAGCCAATTCGTCAGGTGGCCGCCCGCGCTCCAGCCGTGGCATGCCAGCTTGTCGGGATCGGCGATCCCCTCATCGATCAGGTAATCAAGGCCGCTGATGATGTCCTCAATGTCGTCCTCGAAGTAGCGGCCCAGGAGGGAGCGCATGTGGTCGTCGCCGTAACCTGTCGAGGCCCTGTAATTAGACTGGAAAAGCACGTAGCCGCGCCCTGCCAGGACATGCGGATAAGTGCCCCAGCTCGTGGAGAAGGAGTTCTTGTACGAGCTCTCGGGTCCGCCGTGAAGCTGCGCGATCGTCGGGTAGCGCTTGCCCTCCTCGTAATCCGGCGGAAGGATCAGGATCCCCTCGCACTCGTAACCGTCGGAGGCCTTCCAGCGGATCGTGCGGTATTGCGCGAGCTTGATTTCGGAAATGTGCGGATTCGTCTCGGTGAGCTTCGTGAATTCCAGCGATTCGATGTCAGCGATGTATACCTCGGCGGGGGAGAGGGGATCGGTAATCGTCGCGACGATCTTGCCGAGTTCCTTGTCTACCTCGCCCGGGGATATCACCCTCTCGCCCACGGTCAATTGAGTTACCTTGCCGGAAGCGGCATCGAGCATGAACAGGTGGACGTTCACGCCTGTATTGGCAAAGAAAAGAACCTTCCCCTGGCCCAAGCATTCGTGACCGTAGACTTCCTCCTCGAAGCCCGGCAACAGGTCTCTTATTTCGCCGCCGTCGAGCGGCAGCAAAAAGATCGAGCGTTGGTAGTAAGTCTCGAGGTTTTCGCTGGAATCGGAGACGAAGGTGATCGCCCCCCCGTCTGGGCGCCAGCGCAGGCTGGATTCGGTGATCTTGTTGTCGGTAAGCTTATCTAACTTGTTCTCGCCAAGATCGAGCAGATAGATCTCGATCTTTAGATTGTCGTCGACCTTCGGCGTCGGCGCGGCGGTGAAAGCAATACGGCCGCCCTCGGGAGAGATCACGAACGAACGAATCGAGAATTCGCCTCCTGTCAATTGCTCTTCCTCTTTTGTTGAGACGTCGAAGGACCACAGGTGCATGTTCTTGAGGTTCTTGTCGACGACAATTACCTCGTTCTTTGCCTCCTCTCGAGCCTTGTCTTCCTCGGTCTGCGGATCGGCCGCCAGGAAGTAAATCGTCTTGCCGTCGTCCGACCATTCGAATCCCGAAACGCCCGGATCGTGGTCGCTCAGCTCCCAGGCCTCCCCGCCGTCGTTGCGCATCAGCCAGATTTGGGTTTTGTCCGAACGGCCCGTTAGGAAGGCGAACGCCTTGCCGCAAGGGCTCCACTTGGGCGATCTGCAGGATTTATCGCCTCGAGTCATTTGCGCCTGGCCGCTGCCGTCGGAGTTCACCCGCCAGATGTGCGTCACTGTGCCGTTCTGCTCCCAATCCGCCGAACTGACGGTGTATAGAACGTAATTGCCGTCCGGAGAAAGCTGCGGACCGCCGACTCGGGAGAAGGTGAAAAGATCGTCGACGGTCATCACCCGCTTCTCCTCCTGGGCGATAATGGGAACCGTACAGAGCGCCACTAATATTAAGGCTAAGAATTTCATGTATTTCATTGGTTTCCCCTGTATAAATTGTGAGAACTTTCGAAAACAATTCCACGATGCCCGCACTCGGTGGCGGCCGACTAAAAACGGGCTGCCGAAAAGCAGCCCGTGTAATCCGCGTCGATTTGTCTATTTCCTTCCGATCAGCGTTCCGATGAAACTTATCACTAATGTAACGCCGAAGAAGTAACCGCAGCAGGTGAGGAAGTTGAATATCCGATCCATGCCGTAGGGAAGAACCTGCGGCGCGAAAGCAAACCAGAGGTCGAAGTTGAAGCCGAGCACGGCCAACTGCGCAACCAACGCGATCGCCACGTAGAAGATGCTGAATACGAGGGCGGTACCGAACCGGTTTTTCCGCGCAATGCTTTGCATTATCAGGCCGCCAAGCAGAATCGCCAGAGGAAGCATGATGACCGTGACGATCTCACTGATGCCCCACTGCACGCTCATCCAGGGCACGTGGATATGAAGGAAGGGCATACCCGCCAATATTGTCCTGAACACATCAATGATGTTGCTGAACACCATTGAGATCGCTCCATACTGTGCCGCAGCGATCAGGTTGGCAACGAACATGCCGCCGTAAGAAAACAGGAAACCGATGATTAGCCCGACTATTAGTCCACCCACTAGACTCCCCCTCTTTTCAAATGCCGCAGGCTGAATCTTGGGCTGCGGCCTGTCATGCTCGACCTGGCTTGCAGGCTTGGCTGTTGGAATCGGCTCCGGAGTAGGTTCCGGCGGTGGCGGCGGCGCAGCTTGAGGTGGCGGAGGAGCGGCTTGCGGCGGCGGCTCCTGCGGACGCACCATCGTGGCCTGCTCCGAGAAATCAGGCGCCTCGGCGACCACTGTCCGGGAGACTTCAGCGGGATTGACGTATTTGAATTCAACAACGTCGATCTTGATTACTTCGTCCGTGCGCAGCGGTTTCTTGTCGATTTTCACGCCGTTGACGAACGTGCCGTTGGTCGACTTGAGGTCCGTGATTTCATATGAATCCCCGACTTTGGTTATTTTTGCATGCTTACCGGAAACAGTGGTTTCGTTGAGCACCAGGTCGCACTCCGGCGCGCGCCCGATCAGATATTCGTCCTTGTCGATAAAATACTGGTTGTCCTGATAGGGCCCGGTAATTCCCACGAGGTGTGCTCCTCCGCTGCTTCCGGGTCTGACCGTATCGTCCGTGGCCATCTGTCTTTCTCCTTATCTTGCCGGCCAAAGCCGGTGATTCCCACCCTTGTTACGTTGCCTGATCTGCCCGGCCCCGGCGGGGCCGATCACCATCGGCGCTGCAACCCCGAAATCTCCGTTCAAGAGATAATCAGCCTGCCGTTCGCGGATCGGGGAGAGCTCCCAGCTGCTCGCAACGCTCTTCACGACTGGAGACGCACTTTGTGGGCATATCTCTTGGCTGTGGATTTCTAAACAATAACAAAGGGTTGTAAAGGGTGTCAACGCGCGATTGGCCACTATTTAGCCAAACGCGGGACACTATAGGGATAGCTTTCTGAGGCAGATGTCTGCAAAGAAAAACCCCGCCGGTTGAGGCACGGCAGGGTAAATTCAGACAGCTTGGTTGTTGCGAATTACTCTTCCGGCTCTCCCAGTTGATGATAAGCCTCGTGCACCAGCTCCAGAGCGGCCAGGATTGCCGTTCCGTCGTCGGCAGCGACGGCTTCCTCGAGAGTCGTTATCGACTCCAGCAGGTTGCCTGCGGCCGCTTTAAGCTCAGCATCCTCGAGGCGGGCGGCGACCGTTACCAGCAGTTTCGTGCGGACCTTCAGCTTCGGTACGCCGGCCTTGATCGCCTCGATATCCTTGGCGGGATATGCCTCGTGCCAAAGCGGCTGCAGAATCTCATGGATCGCCTCGATCATATCCTCGGGGAGGATCAAGGCCTGGCGCAGAGCGCGGTAAGAATCATGGATCTTCGAAAAGGCTTCCTTGATCTCCTCGTCGCTCCCGTTGCTCTCGGTCGCCTGCTTCAGGGCGTCGACGGAAGCGAAAAACGTTTTTGCCGAGGCCGAAATGTCACCACAATGTTTCTCAAACTTGGTGGGCAGGTTCGCCGCCATCACGGCATCCTTGGCATTGACCAGATCGCCGATCTCCTCTCTGACCGCCTGCATGTTACCTTCATCAACGGGACCATGTACCAGCTCCGCCATGATGTCATGGAAGGCCTCCAGAGCCTTGTCGAGAGAATCGTCATCTCCCATCGTGAACAGGCAATCTTCGGCATTCACGGCGACCGCTGCCGTCAGGATAAGAATCGTAGCTAAGAGTGTTTTCCTCATTTTTGTCCCCATATCAACAAAATCGCCTGCTGGTTCCGGCAACAATATAAGCCGGAATTCTACTTTGTGAGAGCGGATATAATACTTAAAAACCTTGGTGTGTCAATGATTTAAGTTCCGTGATTACTAACAGATGCGGGGCAGTTGTTCGCCCGTCAGCATTCCCACCACGCGGTGACTGCCGAAGGGCGTTTTGACCGCGAGTGGCACGCGGTCGAATTGCTTCACTTCCCCGATTATCGCCGCCCCGGTACCCAGTGGGTGCGACTCCATTGCTCCCAGGGCTGTTTCGGCTCTATCGCCGGGCACTATCGCAAGCACCTTTCCCTCGTTGGCGAAGTAAAGCGGATCGAGGCCGAGCAATTCGCAGAGACTGGCAACAGGCTTGCGGACGGGAATCGATTCCTCATCGAGGACGATTGTCGCCTTGGACGCCATAGCGATTTCGTTGAGAGCGCTGGCCACTCCGCCGCGCGTGGGATCCTTGAGGCAGCGCGTTTCCGGCACTGCCGCCAGCAGAGCTTCGATCAGACCGTTGAGCGGCGCGACATCAGAGGTGATTTCCGCCCTCAGCGAGTATTCCTCCCGCTCGGCCATCACCGCAGCGCCATGATCGGCGATCGGACCGTTCACCAAAACTGCGTCGCCTGCCTCAGCCTTTCCCGGCAGGGGAGCCCTATCGGGTGGTAACACGCCGATGCCCGAAGTGTTGATGAACAGCTTATCCCCCTTGCCGCGCGGTAAAACCTTTGTGTCGCCGGTGACGATCTCCACCCTGGCCTCGGCTGCGGAAGCCTTCATCGAGTCGAGAATCCGCTGCAGGTCGGCGGCTGGCAAGCCCTCCTCGATGATCAGCGCGCAACTGAGTGCCAAAGGGATAGCCGCGCAGACTGCCAGGTCGTTGACCGTGCCGCAGACTGCCAGACGGCCGATATCTCCGCCGGGGAAGAAAAGCGGGTCTACTGTGTAGCTGTCGCTGGTGAAAGCGATGGTCCTGCCGTCGATTTGCAGCAGGGCGCTGTCGTCGAGGGGCTCAAGCCGCGGATTGTTGAACGCCGGCACGATCAGCGAAGAAATCAAATCATGCATCGCCTTGCCGCCGGAGCCGTGCGCCAGCAGAATCTTATCGAAGCCCCTTTTTTTACTCACCCCTTACCCCTGAAGGATATCAGCCGTACTTATAAGCGGCTGCGCATGCGCCTTCGGTCGAAACCATGCAGGCGCCCACCGGCTCGTCCGGCGTGCAGGCTTTGCCGAAAAGTGCGCAGTCCCTCGGACCGGCGGTACCCTTCAAAATACTACCGCAGATGCAGCCCTTGGGAAAACATGTCGGCTCCGCGTCCACGGGCCAGCGACAATCAGCGTTAAAGCCTGCGTAATCTTCAGCTATCGCTAAACCCGAAAGCGGAATAGTGCCGATGCCGCGCCACTCGTCGTCTATCGGCTTGAAGACTTCTTTCAGAATCCTCCGCGCCTCCAAATTCCCTTGCCCGCTAACCACGCGGTTGTACTGGTTTCGAACCTCGGGCTTGCCCACGGCGATCATCTCCAGCAGCCAGAGGACTCCCTGCATGATGTCGACGGGTTCGAAGCCCGCAATCACGCAAGGCTTGTCATATTTTTCGGCAAGGAAGAGGTAAGCGTCGCTGCCGATGATCGCGCTGACGTGCGGCGGGCAGATGTAGCCGTCGATCCGGACTTCGGGATCCGAGGCCAGTGCCGACATCGCGTTCGGCATCGTTTTGTGGCCGGACAGCACGGCGAAGTTGTTGAAACCCCTACTCCCGGCCTCCAGGATTGCTGCGGCGATTGTCGGAGCCGTCGTCTCGAAGCCCACACCCAGGAAGACAACATCCTTCTCCGGATTGCTCTCTGCGATCCGCAGCGCATCCATCGTCGATAACACCACCATGATATCCGCGCCTTCGGCCTGCTCTTTCTCCAGGCTGGATGACGAGCCGGGCACACGAACCATGTCGCCGAACGTCGTGATTATCGTATCCGGGCGGCGGCAGTAGGCGATCGCTTTGTCGACGAAGCTCTGGGGAGAGACGCAGACAGGGCAGCCGGGACCGCTGGTCAATTCGACGTTTTCCGGGAAAAGCGAGTGCAGCCCGAAGCGGGCGATGCTCATCGTGTGCGTCCCACAGACTTCCATCAGCTTTACGGAGTCGAGTCCGGCGGCGAGATCACCGATGCGGCGGGCAAGACCCCGGACCGCTCCCGCGTTGCGGAATTCATCGATGTATTTCATTCAGGCGGTTCCTGCGCCGCGATCTCTCGAAACAACTCGATCGATTTGCGCGCTTCTTCCTCGTCGAGAAGATGAATTGCAAAACCGGCGTGCACGATCACGTAGTCTCCCACCTTCGCGACCGGCAGCAGCATCGTGTTCACGTTAATCATCACGCCGTCCTGCTCGGCGACGCCGTTCTGACCCTCGAGGCTGGTCAACTTCATTGGCAGAGCCACGCACATATCAAACCTCGCCGTATCCGGTGGCAATCAGGAATACGTTCTCGAATAATTAAGTTTAAGTGATCGTTGCGGGGAAACCAAGGGGACGCAATCTGAAATCAGATGCTGAGCGCGGCGATTACCGCCTGGCCCAGGCTGACGCCCCCGTCATTCGCCGGCACCTGGTGGTGAGTCAGAACGTCGAAGCCCTTCCGCTGGAGTTCTGCGACCAGTTTCTCGAAGAGTAGTTTGTTCTGGAACACGCCGCCCGACAACGCCGCCCGGCCGATTCCCGTCTTCTTTTTCAGCAATGAAGATGCCTCCGTCAAAATCGCGGCAAGCGTGTTGTGAAACCTGGCGCTGATAATCGCCGCGTCGACGTCCTTCTGAACATCTCGAACCACAGCGACAATCAGCGGCTCCGGCCTAATCTGCCACGGTTCCGCCGTTGTTTCGATCTCGAAGGGATATCTGCTTTCTTCATCAGGATCGGCAACCGATTCCAACTCCATTGCCGCCTGCGCCTCGTAGTTGATCACGTTTCGGATCCCCACTATTGCCGCCACCGCGTCGAACAGGCGGCCCGCGCTCGAGGTCCGGTGAGTGTTTCTGCCCGTCTCGATCATCCTCGACACGGTTGCCAGAGCCGAATCATCGACCGATTCGAGGAATGGTAGCGAGGGAATCTTGCGGAATGCCGCCGAAAGGTGAGCAACAGCGCAGCGCCACGGCTCTCTCGCGGCTGCATCGCCGCCGGGCAGGGGAACGTATGCCAAATGAGCGGCGCGCTCGAGATTGCCGGGACCGCCGACGAAGATTTCTCCGCCCCAGATCGCGCCGTCGTCGCCGAAGCCTGTGCCGTCGAGGGCGATCCCGATCACCGGCTCCAGCGAACCCGCATCGGCCATACACGCTGCGATATGCGCCCGGTGGTGCTGGACTCCAAACGTCGGCAATTCCGATTCCTGCAACGCCCATCCGGTGGACAGATAATCCGGGTGGAGGTCGTGGGCGACAAGTTCCGGCTCCAGCTCGAAGACCGAGCGCAGGTGGGAGATTACCTCCCGGAAGAAGCCGTAGGCCTCGAGGTTCTGCAGATCGCCTATGTGCTGGCTGATGAATGCTCGATCCCCGCGGGTGAAGCAAATCGTGTTCTTGAGTTCGGGGCCGACGGCCAGCACCTGCCGCAATTCCGCGGGCACGAAGACCGGCTGAGGAGCAAAGCCGCGCGAGCGGCGAACGAGGCGCGCACGCCCGGCATCGCGGCGCATCACCGTGTCGTCGGCGCGCAGCACGATGTCGCGGTCGTGCATCAGGAAATAATCCGCCAGCGATCCCAGCCTGCTCACGGCCTCGGCGTTATCTATGGCGATCGGCTCCTCGCTGTAATTGCCGGATGTCATTACCAGCGCGTGCTCGACTTTCTCCAGCAGCAGGTAATGCAGGGGCGTGTAAGGCAGCATCACGCCGAAGCGGCTCTGGCCCGGAGCGACTGCATCGGCCAGCGGTGAAACCGGCTTTTTCGGGACCAGCACTATCGGACGCCGCTGCGATAGCAGCAATTCCGCGTCTTCTTCATCGATCTCGGCAAAGCCGCGGGCGCGCTCGAGATCGAAGGCCATCACCGCGAAGGGTTTGTCCACACGCCCTTTGCGCTCGCGAAGCTCTCTCACCGCCTCTTCATCTGCCGCGTCGCAGGCGAGATGAAATCCGCCCAGCCCCTTGACCGCCACTATCCGGCCTTCCATCAA
>CBFCZO010000024.1:0-40360 GCA_965602675.1 uncultured bacterium
CCGAGGAAGGTGATAATGATCGCCACGAAACCGAGTATCGCGAACCATGTCGCCGGCTTCCCCTTCCAGCCCTTGACCTTGCGGAAGTGCAGATAGAGGCCGTAGACAAGGAAGCTGATCAGCGCCCAGTTCTCCTTCGGATCCCAGGCCCAGTAGGTCCCCCAGGCGTCCTTCGCCCAGAATGCCCCCATCACCAGGCCCAGCGTCAGCATCACGAAAGAGAAGACAATCAGGTGGTAGGTGTAGCCGTCGAAGTCGAGGTACTCCTGCCCCAGCAGATTGTTCTTCTGCAGCCGCCGCGGGTGGGGGAAGAACAGGGTCAACACGGCGGTGAAGAAGCTCACGGCCGCAGCGGCGTAGCCGAGGAAGTAGACGACAACGTGCGGGATGAACCAGAAGCTCTGCAGCGATGCGGGCAGGTTCTCGATCAGCGAGTCGTACCACAAGAACGCCAGTGCAAGAGAGCCGACGGCGGTGAGCGAGCTTAGCAGGCTGACGATACGAATCTTGTGCGCAAGCTCGACAATCAACGCCACCAACGCGATGCAAAAGGCGAGCAGGATCATCGCCTCGAAGCGGCTCTTGATCGGCGCGCGGCCGGCCTCGATCCAGCGGTTGATCATGAATATCATGTTGAACACCACGCCGGTCCCAAGACCCAGGAGGCACAGCCAGTTGACCACCTTGTGACGGAAGAAAACACTGACGAGATAAAGCAGGAAGGTAGCCAGGTAGGCTATGGTTGTTGCCTGCAGCAGGACGCCTGCATGAAGAAAGTTATTCCACATAGTCGTTCTCCTTCGCTGCCTTGCCGCGTCGCAGCCGCGGCTTCACGTAGAAGGCGTATAACATGCCGACGATTAGCATCGTCATGCCCAGGTAAACCAGCGGCAGGCCGGGATCGTTGCTGATGTCGATATAGGTGAAGAAGCCGCCGCGGTCCTGACCGTAGGAGTTCTGGTAGCAATAGAATCCGTTTTCAATCAGCGGCTCGTTGACTCGGATGGTGTGCCCACGTTGCTCTTCGCCGTCGCGCAGCACCTTCACGTGCGAACGGTAGTCTTTGATGTAATCGCCGCGGATGCGGACCGTCACGAACCAGTTGTCATTGAGTTTGAGCGTATAGCGATTGTCCTTCATCCCCTCACTATCCGGGATGTTGTCCGATGCCTCTATCACGGCGCGCTGCTCCTCGCCGCCCTGAGTCAGCACCAGCTCGACCGCAAAGTTGCCGATCGGCGAGTCGTCGAGATAAACCTCATCCTCGCCCGCCGCCCCGCTCTCAAACATCCGGCCGAATACAACCGTGTAATTACTGAACGGCGGCTCGAAGGTCCCACCGGCGCTGAGGTCGACCACCTCCGCGGGCATGCCCGGCTGGAACACGTGCAGTGTCTTGTCACCGCCGACGAGCAGCAACTCGACGGCCGGATCGTAACGCAGCATCAGGCCGGCGTTGTTCATCAGCTTCATAAGTTTACGGCCCTCGTCGATCAGATCGCCTTGCATCAGCTGCTCGATTTGGAACGGCAGAATGAAAGTCTCGATGCCGATCTCACCGCCGGTGACTTCCACCTCGACAGCCGGGTTGAGCATCTCGTCGGAGGCGTTGGAGAAGACTGCCTCCTCGCCCTCCCTGTCGACCTTGAGATCGTTGAAGAAGGTCACCAACTTCACCTTGAGGTTCGTTCCCTCAAGAATCTTCTCTTCGCCGAGTTTCAATTCCAGCTTGGCCCGCTCGCCGCTCATGTCAAACGCGGTGAGCCTGAAAACCTGCTCCTCGCGCATGATGCCAAGCTCGCTCAATTGCTCGTCCGACGGCATTTCCCAGGCGAAACGCAGGTTGAAAGAGTCGCCGGCGACAGGCTCGGCCAGGCTCTCCTCGCCGACAAGGTTGGTGATCGGCACGTGGCCGGCCGGGTAGAACACCACCTCGGCCAACGGCTTCCCGTCCGCTGTTTCCTCAATCACTGTGGCGCGGCGGAAATTGCGATAGAACTTATCGATCCGCAGCACTCCCAGGCCCTGCTCGAGCGTCAGCGGCCGCTCGTCGTCGAACTTGATCGTTTGCTCCGGCAGAAGCACCGGCTCATCGCTGTCTTTGCGGTGGTGCAGTTCGTTTATATGAACGACATAGGGATCTTCGTAGGTCAGCACTTCGAACTTATCGAGGTGCAGAGTGAAGCCGAGCGGCAAACGCGCTTGTTCCGGTATCTCCTCCGGGAAAAGCCTCGCCAGGCGGTTCTCGTCATAGGTGATGTAGTCCTTGGTGGCGACGTAATCGGTGCTCATGCCGTCCACCAGCGTGATCCCACCCTTGACGGTCAGCATGCCGCCGACGATGCCGCCGATAATCACCACGACGATGCCGCCGTGAATCAGCAGCATTCCCAGCGTCCGCGGGCGCCAGGCCTTGCGATGGACCGTGCAGGAGACCAGGTTCATCCCCAGAAGTACGGTGAAGGCGACGAACCACCAGCTGGCGAATAAATTGGTGAAGTGCAACGCCTTGAATATCGCGTAGAGCGGTTCGGAGTAGAAATCGATGTACTGCCCTGATTGAGCGTTCTGAAATACCAGGGTCCCGATAGCGGTTCCCAGCAGAACAGAGGATATCGAGATTATCCCCAACCGCATCGAGGCGATGAACCTCCACATCTGCTTCGGTCGGCGCGCAGTCCATGCCGCCAGAATGACAGCTATGCCGACGATGCCGATCGCCACGAACTCGCCGTGGAAATCGACTATCCGCTGCATCCCGGTCGCCGAGGCGGCGCGCTCGACGAAACTCCGGTCGTGCACCGTCTCCCAAAGGTTGAAAAAGAAAAAAATGAATAGTACGAGGAGGAAGCAGTTGACCCAGGTGTCCCATCGCGCCGTTGCCTCTACCCCTGCCTGTTCGTTGCTCATGCGCCTAAGATCTCCCTTTCTTATTGAGAATTGTCTCGAAGTATAAATGATGGTTCTCCAGTGGACAACCCGTCCAAGCCGGGCGTCGGGCATCAGTCAAACTATTCTTAATAAAAAGGATACAAAGCGTGTGCCGTCCGACCGCAGGCTTTCAGGCCAGTGGTATCCTGACCTCGAGCACGCCCGAGCCTAGGCTGGCTTCTATGCGGTCCGAGTCAGCCCCTGGCGGCAGCGGGAATTCCCTGTAGAACCTGCCGTAAACGCCCTCCATGCGGAGGAACCTCCCGCCTTCGGGCAGCCTGCGCGCGGGGCGCTCGCCCGAGAGAACCAGCCTTCCGCCCTCGGCTTCCAGCACGATCGATTCCCTGGGGATGCCGGGAAGCTCGATGGTAAGCGCGAAGCAGTCGCAACTCTTGGTTACGTCGGCCCGCGGCTCCCAGCGGTTCCCGCTCTGCTCGATCTCGGGAGGGCTGTAGATCGGGGTTTCCAGGACCCGGTTGATCCGTTCCTGCAAGTGAAGAAGTTGGCGCAGTAGATCGCTGTCGAAAGCCATTTTTGTCACCACATTGATTTGCGGGCGCTTCCCTCACGACAAGATCATACCTTCATTTCTTGACAGTATGCAAAGCCTTGAGTAGCTTCGCACAATGCGTACGGTCGTTGTCCACGATAAATTCATCGCCTCCCACGCGGTCGAGCTGGCCGACGGGCCGGAGCCGGTTCACTCGCACGAATGGAACGTCCGCGCGGAAATCCGCATCGACGGCCGTGGCGACTGTGAAAGCATTGACAGGGCGTTGGCGGAGGTATTGCGGCCGCTTGACGGCGCTTACCTCAATGATCTCCGCGCCCTCACCCACCCCGGAGCCTCCGCCGAAGCGCTAGCCCGCTACCTGCACGAGGAAATCGCGGCGCGCCTCCCCTCGCCGGGCTGTTCGCTTCTGCGCGTCGATTTGGAAGAAGAGCCGGGTTGCTGGGCCGGTTACGGGCACGCCGGACGCGGATGATGCTTCCATCCTGACCTGAGGCCTCCCGGCACACGAGTTTCCCACCCCCCGTGGGCCGAACCGCCCTCGGAACTCTGTCATTGCCCACACCGTTTTTCTTGTTCAGGATCGGCTTCGCTTGATAAGTTTGACAGTCATCCCGCACGGCCTGTACAATCAGGCCATAAGTCCTTGGGCCACAACAATAATGAGCGAACCGGCCTACAGCTACACCATCAAGGAGTTGCCGGCTGAGGAGCGGCCGCGCGAACGCCTGCAGCATTACGGCCCCGAGACGCTCTCGAGCGCGGAGCTGGTCGCGATACTGCTCGGAATGGGATTCCACAAGGTCAGCGCCATCGATCTCGCCCAGCACCTGCTCAATCGCCACGATGGCCTCGTCGGGCTGGCAAACCTCGAGTTCGACGCTCTCTGCGCCGAGAAAGGAATCGGCCCCGCCAAAGCCTCGCAACTTGCCGCAGCATTCGAACTAGGGCGCAGGCTGGCACGCTCCGACAAACCCGAGCGCCCGCAGGTAAAAACCCCGGAGCAGGCCGCGGCGTTGCTGACTCCGCGCTACGGCGACCGCGCGAAAGAACACGTCGGCCTCCTGGCGCTCGATGCCAAAAACAGGGTAGTCAAGGAGATTGTGGTGAGCGTCGGGACGCTCGACGGCTCTCTGGTGCACCCCAGGGAGGTCTTCCGGCCTGCAGTGCTGGCCAACGCCTGCGCGGTTATCCTGTTTCACAACCACCCCAGCGGGGACACCGAGCCCTCGACGAAAGACGTCGAGGTAACGCACAGGCTGGCCGAGGCGGGGAAGGTGATGGGGCTGGAGGTTATCGATCATATTATTGTCGCCAGGAACCGTTTTGCCTCGTTGAGACGCCTGGGTCTGATGAAAGAAGCGGGCGCGGATGTGCGTTGATGTTACGTCCGGTTTTGAGACGGCTGTCACTTACACGCGGCCGTTGCTTTCTTATAATCGCTGCATTAGAAGCAAATCAGACCGCCAATGTTGAAGGAGGGCTAAATGAAGAAGTTTTTAATCGTCGCGGTTGCGGCGGCTTTGCTGCTGGCCTCGACGGCGACTGCCAACGCCGACATAACCGTCTGGCTCGGCAAGTTCAGCGGTGAAGATCTTCTGATCGAGGGAACTGTCGCTTACGGCGTGGCTGCCGGATTCACCTTCGCGCGCTACTTCGGCGTCGAAGTGAACTTCGACTACATACCCGATTCCGAGCTGCCGTTCAACCTGGAGGAATATGAAGATCTGCTTGGTGTCGACGTCCGCGTAGATCTCTACGGCATCAGCGGCAACGTGCTGTTGCAGTACCCCTTCGAGGACATCGTCACCCCGTACTTCACCATCGGCTATGGCGTCATCGGAGCCAATGCCAGGGCCGACATCGGCGGTGAAAAGCCCGAGGCCTGGGGGGTGGCGACAGCCATGAACTATGGATTCGGTGCGAAGTTCAGGGTGGCTCCATGGATCTCCATCAGGGGCGACATGCGATGGTACGACCTCAACCTGACGGTCGACGAAGACATCGGAGATCTCCTTCCAGAAGCTGTTTCGAATCCGAAGCTTTCGAGAATGTCAGTCGGCGTCTCCTTCAACTTTTAAACCGACTGAAAAAGGCTGAATCATTAGAGCGCGGGGAAAACCTCCTCGCGCTCTTTTTCGTTCATACCGGACGATTCTGATTCGCTTGAACGGCCTCACCTCACGAGCATCAGCCTGCGCATCGGGTCGGCCACGCTCGGATGCAAATGATTCAGGATTGTATCCCGCTCATGTCTCTCTAATCCGAACAGGAATTTTGCGGCTATCTGAGGTTTGATGTGTTCGATCACTTCGTGAAGCCTGTCGGTTGGAAACAGCGGCAGGATCGCATACTGAAGCTCATCAGGCAGGTGCCTCACAACCTCGGCACGGAGGTCGAAATCGAATGTCGTCAGCAGAGCCTGCACATGCTCGGGATTCCAACGCTTGATGATTTCAGCCAGGGAGCGTGGCCTGACAGCCTTTACGATTTCCATCTTCCGCGCCTCGCTGAGGTGCAGAAGCACGTCCCCTTTCGAGTGCCGCCCGATGCGATCAAACAGGTCAATAGCATGGGAGCCCTCGAGCTTGTTGATGATCTCGGCCCGGGCTTCGGCGCTGAGACCCTCCATCAGGGCGGACCCAACCCAGGGTTTGTAAGAAACAACCAGCTCCACCTGATGCTCCAACGGCAGCTCGCTGAATAGCTTCGAGGCTTTTACCTGCGGAAGCTTGGCGAATACCACCGAACGCTCCGCCTTGCCCCAGGATGTCATCATCTTGCTCAGCTTTTTATGGGGAATTTCTGCGGCGAACTTTTTCACCATCGCTGTATGCAGCTTCACTATGTAAAAGCTCTGCTCCTCTGAGTCCATGGCGCGTAGCATCCTGATGCAGTAATCGCCGAGACAGTTGAGTATTCCGATCCTCGTCTTTTCGCTCCAGTGTGAAATGATGTCCGCGCTCTTCGACGCCTTCATCGATTTCAGCAGCCTGATCGCTTCTTCCGAGGGAACCGAACCTAAAAGATTAGCTGTCTTTTTCGGTGAGTAGAGCGGAAGAAACAGGCGGTCAAAAAAACCTAATGTCTTACGCATACCACTTACCCGCTGATTTCATGCGGGAACGCCATAAACATGCCGGATCAATCCTGCTATGTTTACCTCACCGGCCACATATCCCCATCCCCTTACAGTCCGATCGTCAGCCGGCGCATCCCCGCTGCAATGCCGTTGCCCGGCCCACAATGAAGGTCGGGTGCGCGGCTTTCCCCAAAAGTAACTATATTTTACGCTATTTTCCCTAATTTTGAAAGTACAATCTCGAATTCATGCTATCAACGCTATCAACGGCGAATAGGATTTATCCCGCTCGTTTTCTATCACAAGAAAAAGGCGCTCCGGGGAAACAAACGGAGCGCCTTGCGGATTTCCAATCGAAAGCGGCTACTTCTTCTCTTCTTCCTTCTCCTTCTTCGCCTGCTCGATGATCTTCTCGGCCAGATGCGAGGGGACGATCTCATAGTGGTTGAATTCCATCGTGTAGGAACCGCGGCCGCCTGTCATCGAAGTCAAGTCGGAAGAGTAGCTCAGCATCTCCGCCATCGGCACTTGCGCCTTGATTATCGCACTTGAGCCGACCGGATCCATGCCCAGAGGGCGGCCGCGGCGGCTGCTGAGGTCGCCCATGATGTCGCCCATGTTATCGTCGGGAATGGTTATCTCGACGTTCATTATCGGCTCGAGCAACGACGGCTTGGCCTTGAAAACGGCCTCCTTGAAGGCGAGTGAGCCGGCAATCTTAAAAGCCATTTCGGAAGAGTCGACCGGATGGTCCTTGCCGTCGTAGAGGATCACCTTGAAGTCGACCACCGGGTAACCGGCGAGCACGCCCTTCGCTGCGGCTTCCTGGATGCCCTTGTCGACTGCGGGACGGTAAGTCTGGGGAATCGACCCACCGAATATCTTGTCCTCGAATACGTAACCCTCCCCGCGAGGCAGCGGCTCCATCCTAATGGCGCAGTCGGCGAACTGGCCGCGGCCGCCCGACTGCTTCTTGTGACGAGCTCTGACATCTGCGTTGCCCGCAATCGTCTCGCGGTAAGGAACTTTCGGCGGGTGAAGGATAACCTCGCAGCCATATTTGTCCTTCAACTGGTCTACCACCACCTCGATGTGCATCTGGCCGGTGCCGCGCACCAGCAGCTCGTTGGTCTGCTGGTCGCGCTCGCTGCGTAGCATCACATCCTCTTCAATCAGCTTCGCAAGCGCACCGCTGACCTTCTCCTCGTCGCCGCGGCTCTTCGGCTCGAGCGCGTAGGCTATAACAGGCTCCGGGAACTGCACCGGCTCGTATACAATCTCGTCGGACTGAACACAGAGACTATCGCCGGTATGGGTCTCGCGCAACTTGGCCACCGCCCCGATGTCGCCCGTGGTCAGCTTCTCAACCTGCTCATGTTGCTTGCCCTGAAGGACCAGCAGGTGGCCGATCCGCTCGCTGGTTTCGCGGATGGGGTTATAGACGGTGGAGTCGCTCTTCATCTCACCGGAGTAAACGCGGAAGATGCTCACACGCCCTGCGAAAGGGTCCATCACCGTCTTGAAAACAAAAGCAGAGAGCGGAGCGTCGGGGGCGGCTCTGCGGGTTTTCTCCTCGCCGCTCTTCGGATCCTTGCCCTTCACCTCTTCTTTCTCCTCGGGGGAGGGAAAGACCTTGGCGAGGGCATCGAGAATCTGGGTCGCGCCGATATTGTGCGTGGCGCTACAACAGAACACCGGGAAGATATAGCGTTTCGCCACCGCGTCCCGCATGCCCTTCATCAGTTGCTCCGTTGTCAGCTCGCCCGCCTCGAAATACAACTCCATCAGCTCTTCGTCGTTCTCGGCAACCATTTCCTCGAGCGCTGTGTGCGCGGCCTGCGCCTTTTCCTGGAATTCAGCCGGAATCTCCTCCTCGGAGAATTCCAGGGTGCCGTCGCCCTTGTAGGTGTAAGCCTTCATTTTGATTAGGTCGACAACGCCCTTGAAATCCTTCTCTTTGCCGATGGGCATCTGCATCGCCACCGCGCGGCGATCGAAGGTGTCGTTGAGCGAGTCCAGAATCCGCTCAAACGAACTGTTATCGCGGTCGAGCTTGTTGACGAAGAAGGCGCGCGGCAGCTCGAAATCCTGGCAGAACTTGAAGACGCGCTCGGTGCCGACCTCGATCCCGGCGACGCCGCAGACGCCGATCAGTGCTGCGTCGACCACCCGCAGCGCTGCCTTCGCCTCGTGGATGAAGGCCGCGTAACCGGGGCTGTCGATTAGGTTGATCTTGTTGTCGTCGTGTTCGCAAAACGCAAACGAGTTGTTGATCGAAATCTTGCGCTCCACCTCGCTGTTTCCGAAGTCGGTCATGGAGGTGCCGTCGTCTACCCTGCCCAGGCGGTTGACCATGCCTGAATTGAAGAGCAGTGCCGCGACCAAAGAGGTCTTGCCGCAGTCGCCGTGTCCCACCACTGCGACGTTTCGGATCCCCGAACTCTCATAGTTATTCATCGCTCTCTCCATCTATACCGACCGCGCCCCTTCCGGGAGGACGGAAAACACATTATGGCTTCGACTCAATATTTTTCCGGATTCAGCAGCTCTTCTCCTGGACCGAATCCTCGCCCAGCTTGAAGCGAACAAAGCGTTCCACGCGCATGTTCTCGCCGAATGAGGCTATGGCCTCCTTTACCAGCGTGCCGACTGTCTTGTCGGGATCCTTGATGAACGGCTGCTCGAGCATGCAGACCTGGCTGTAGAACTTCGACATCTTGCCGTCGACGATCTTCTCGATCACGTTCTCCGGCTTGCCCGTGGCGCGGGCTTGCTCCGCGAATATTTCGCGCTCACGCTCCAGATCCTCCTCGGTGACATCATCCTTGGACACGTAACGCGGCTCGGCCGCAGCAACGTGCATAGCAAGGTTGTGGACGAATTCTTCGAACTCAGGCGTGCGGGACACGAAATCGGTCTCGCAGTTTACCTCGATAAGCACGCCGATCCTGCCGCCGGCATGAATGTAGGCGTGAATCAGGCCCTCGCTGGTCGCTCGGCCCGCCTTTTTTTCAGCAGCGGCCAGGCCCTTCTTGCGAAGCTCGGTTATTGCCTTGTCCACATCGCCGCCGGTGTCCTTGAGCGCTCCTTTGCAGTCCATGATTCCGGCGCTGGTTTTCTCCCTGAGCTCTTTGATCATCTGGGCGGTAATTTCCATCGTCACTTCCCGTCTTTCATGTGAAACGTTTGCGGCCCTCATCTGCCGGCAGGCAATCCCGCCGTCGAAAGGCTCTCTTTATTACTTGTCGTCGGCGGCCTTTTTCTTGGCCTCCCCAATTTCCGGTTTCTTGGAGCTTTTCTTTGCAGGAGGCTTCTTCTCAGCCTTGCCTGCGCCGGACTCCTTCTTTGCATCCTTCTTGGCCGCAGCAGCCTTGCCGGCTGGTTTTTTCCCAGCAGCCTTGGGCTTCGGCTTGGCCTTCTTTTCCTCGGCTTTGGCCTTGGGCTTGGCCGGAGCCTTCTTCTCGGGCTCTGCAGCCTCAGCCTTGGCGGGAGCAGCCTTCTTCTCGGGCTCTGCAGCCTTGGCAGGTGCTGGCTTCTCGGCCGGAGGTTCGGCTTCAGCTTTCTTCTCCGGTTCAACCTTCTTTTCTGCAGCTTTTTCCTCGGCCTCAGGCTCTCTCTTTTTCGCCCTTGCGGGGGGGCGCCTCACGAGGGGAGCAGGCTTGGCTTCCACTTCCGCTTCCGCCTCAGCAGCTTTCTCCTCAACCGGGGCTTCTCCCTTGGCCTCAGCGGCTTTGGCTTCCTCGTCGGCTTTCTGCTGCTCCTCCCGAACCTTCAGCTTTGCTGCCTGCTCTGCTGCGGCTTGGGCGATATCCCGCTCGCGGGCAAGACGCTTCTCGCGCTCTGCTTTTTGCTTTGCTTCCTGGCGGGCGCGGTCCTCGCTCTTGCGGGCCTCTTCCGCCGCTACTTTCTCCTTGTGAACCCGGTTGCCCTCGATCACGGCGTCGGCCACACGGCTGGCGAAGAGCTTGATCGAGCGGATGGCGTCATCGTTGCCGGGGATGATGTACTCGATGCCATCGGGATCGCAGTTGGTATCCACGACCGCTACGATGGGGATCTTAAGCTTTATCGCTTCGAGAATCGCTATTCGCTCCTTCGACACGTCGACCACGAAAAGGATGCTGGGCAGCTTTCTCATCTCCTTGATGCCGTGAAGCACCTTGTCGAGACGCGCACGCTCCTTGTCCAGGCGCCCGATTTCCTTCTTGGAAAATCCCTTCAGGCGGGCAGGATCGGCCAGCTTCAGCTCAATCTCCTTGAGGCGTTGGATAGAGTTCTGAATCGTGACGAAGTTGGTCATCAGGCCGCCCAGCCATCGCGTGTTTACGTAATAGCAGTCGCAGCGCTCCGCTTCCTCGGCCATCACATCGACGGACTGGCGTTTGGTGCCGACGTAGAGCACCCTGCCGCCATTGCAGGCCGTCTCGTAAATGAAGTTGAGTGCCTTTTTGGCTAACCGGACGGTTTTCTGAAGATCGATTATGTAGATGCCGTTGCGCTGGCCGAAGATATACTTCTTCATCTTGGGATTCCAGCGGCGGGTTTGATGGCCGAAGTGCACGCCGCACTCCAGCATTTCGCGGATGTTTATCGATACCATCCTTACCTCCTTACAATCCCTTGCGGGAAGATTTCTGTTTAATCTTGACCGCCGACCGCACAGAAGGTAAGGCTCAGATACGGAGGCGGTGCCTAATTAACGCTTGGAGTACTGGAAGCGCTTGCGGGCTTTCTTCTGTCCGTACTTCTTACGCTCGATGATACGAGAGTCGCGAGTGAGAAAGCCAGCCTTCTTGAGAGTTTCGCGCAGATCAGGGCTGTAATAGACGAGCGCGCGGCTGATGCCGAGGCGCACTGCGCCGGCCTGGCCGCTGATCCCACCGCCTCTGACATTGATGTGCACGTTCATTTTCTCAGCCGTCTCGGTGTGAACCAGAGGCTGGCGGATGAGACTGCGCAGCACCGCGTTGGGAAAGTAATCCTCAACAAGGCGTTTGTTGACGATTATGTCTCCCGTTCCCGGCCGCAGGTAGACGCGGGCTACCGACCGCTTCCTCTTTCCTACTGCTTGCCACTGTAACATGTCTTAACCAACCTAACGGAGGTCGCCGACGTTGACAACCTCGGGTTTCTGAGCGTCGTGCCGGTGATCAGATCCGCGGTAAACCTTAAGCTTTTTGATCATCTTCCGACCAAGCTTGCTCTTGGGCAGCATCCCGCGGACGGAGTCCTCGATCAGACGCTCCGGAAAACGCCTCAGCTTTCTGCCGGCGGACATTTCCTTGAGCGAACCGGGCTGGCGAGCGTGGCGGTAATACTTCTTGTCGCTGTCCTTACGCCCGGTCAGCTTCACATCCGAAGCGTTGATCACTATCACATGGTCTCCCATGTCGGCATGCGGCGTAAACGTAGGCTTGTTCTTGCCGGTGAGCACGTTGGCCACGCGGGTGCAGAGCCTGCCCAGCGGCACGCCTTTGGCATCGACCACGTACCACTTTCGCGGCGCCAGTAGATCTTCTTTCTTTGGGACCCAGGTTTTCATGGCTCTCCTGACCATCCCCTTATTTCAGGGCAGCGCAATCTAACGGACGGTCATGGTGTTGTCAAGGGTCGAAAACGCCCGTTTTTTTGCCCCTTGAAGGCCGCGTATGTTGCCCGCGCAGGTATTTGAACAAGAGGGCGAGACGCGCCCGCTCAGGGAGCCAGGCGAGGCGTTCGCCGCCGCAAGCCTGCTGGCGAGATGCGGGTCAACGCCACTCCCGCGAAGATTACCGCCCCTCCGGCCAGGTGATGCAAGCCGACCGGCGAGCCGAGCAGCAAGGCGCCGATGACCGCCGCCGAGAAGGGCACGAGATAAATATAGACCGTGGCGCGGTGCGGGCCGATCTGCTTGACGCTGAAAAACCTCACAAACTGGCCGATGACGTTTCCGGCAAACACCCAGTAGAGAATCAGAAGGACCGCTGCCAGCCCGATACCCGTCGAGTTTATCGACCCCAGGCCCGGCAGGACGAAAGGAAGCATCAGAGCCGAGCCGATCACGGAACTGTAGCAGGTAATCTTTATTGACGAATGCCTCTCCATCAGCGGCTTGCTTATCACCGCGCCCGCGGCCCAGCAGGCCGCGGATAGAACCAAAGCAAGCTCTCCTGCGGTGTTCTCGACGTTCAACACCGCAAAGCCGTGCTCGCCCAGGATAATCACCGAGATGCCCGTGAAGCCGACGACCACCCCCAGCCAGCCCCAGCGATCGATCCTCTCCACTCGAAACAATCCGCTGAATAGCGCGGTGAAGATGGGTGTCGACGCCAGAATCAGCGCCGAGCCAGCCACAACCGAGAGGCTGATGCCGAAAGAGCTGAGCAACTGGTAAGCACCGAAGCCGATGATACCCAGCGCCGTCACCAGCGCCAGGTCCCGTCCCGAGAGCCTCAGATCACGCCGCCACAAAAGGATTACGAGAAAAGTGGGTATGATCAGCAGGAAGCGGATCGCGTTCGTAGCCTCGATCGAGACATCGCCGGTGATCATCTTGATCACGCTGAACACCGATCCCCACACCAACACCACGTACATCATCATCAAGTCGGCGATCGACCAGCGCTTCATTCCGCAAGGGTACAGTCGCTAAGCGCCCGGCCGCAAGGCTGAAAAACATCCTGCGGGAAGAATCGGGAAAAATGCTATTCTATGGAATTATTAAGGATATCAGCGAGCAACAACTGAAGCGCGGAAGAGCAGGCGTGCCGCATCCACCACAATCAGATCGCCGAACTTTCGGGAACCGGCCCTGATAGCACGATAAAGCCTTTCCGGCGGCAGCGGGCCCACCTGGCTGAGCAGCAGAGCCGCTGCTCCGGCGACGTGCGCCGTCGCGGCCGACGTGCCCTCCATCATCACCGGGCCGAGCCGCATGTACTCCCGGCCGAGGAAGCTTTCCGCGATGATCCCGTCCGGCAACCCGTCGCCGTCGGCATCGATCTCCGGTCGCATGTCTCCGCCGGGCGCGTAAATATCGATCGGGCCGTCGCTGGGCGAGTAGTAGGCGCGATCACCCGCAGCGTCGACTGCGCCGACGCTCAATACCTCGGGATAGCGCGCCGGAAAGAGCACTTCCTCGCTATTACCCGCCGGGGCTATCACGGGAACGCCGCTCTCGTAAGCAAACCTCACCGCGTCCTCAACCGCGCGGCTGGATGCGGGGCCGGCGACGCCGAGCACCACAAGGCTGGCGCCGTTGGCAACAGCGAAGCGAATGCCGCGGGCCAGGTTCGAGGCTCTCGCAATACCGCGGCGGTCGGCGATCCGCACGGGAATCAGCGAGGCGTTGAAGGCGATGCCTGCCGAACCGCGGCCGTTGTGAGTGGACTGGGCGATCACCCCCGCCAAGAAGGTGCCGTGGCCAACCGTCCCGTCGCCCTCGTCGAGGGCGAGCAAGTCATCCGAGACGAAATCATAACCGGTCAGGACAATCGTCCCCGCCAGGTCGGGGGCTTGCGCGAAGCGGTCGGTCTCCAGGTAGGCAATGCCGGTGTCGAGAATGGCAACCGTCACACCCGGATCCGAGCCGAAGTTCATATCGTGCGCGGCGCGGATGTTGATCATCCTGTGCGCCCACTGAAGCAGCTGCAACGGATCGTCGGATTCCAGCGGCATCGCCGCCGCGGCGGTCTGGTAGCGCGCCTCACGCTCGGCGAATACCACCCCGCGCGTGTACGCCAGGCGCTCAATTTCTTCAGGCGAAGGCGCTGCGTCGAACCGGAAAAGCACAAAATCGGCATAGGGACCGAGCCGCTCCAACTCCGCACCGAATTCCGAAGCGACACGCTCCTGCTCCGCTGGGCTCATCGACGGCTCGAACTTGACCAGCAGGCGCGAGGCGAGCGGGCGCAGTTCCGGCTCCTCGCGGGGCTGCGCGTAAGCGCTTCCCGCAAGGACAACAATCATAATTGCTGTTGCTAAGGTCCTGCGCATCGATTGCCGTCCGTTAAGTAGCTGCAATCTCTCATTATAGCACTAATAGCTGCGTTTCTGGAAGATAAATGCGCCCGCGATATAACAGAAGGCCGCGAAACCGAGCGTCGACCAGATAATCAGCGAGGGATCGGTGGACGACTCCAACGGCTCCAACGCAATTATGCTGATGTTCATCGCCGTCATCTCAGGTGTCTTCGGGAATATCCAGTAGAAAAACTCGAAGATCGTGTGCCAGAACTTGTCACCCAACAGAATTCCCGACTCGTGCAGGGCGAAGAAAATCAGGCTGAAAACGAACGGGATGAATATCCCGAGCACCGCCGAGAGCGTTGTGCTGCGCGTGATGATGCCCACCATCGCGATGAAGGACATGAAGGCCAGGAAAATCAACATGAAAATCGGAATGGTTGACAAGTATTCGATGTGCGCCATGCCCGTTTTCAGCCAGAACACGCCCCATGTGCCAAGCACAAGGGAAGCCATCACCACGAACACTACAAGCATGCAACCGATGAATTTGGCCGTGAAGATGTTGAAGCGGCTCATCGGCCGGCTCAGCAGCAGGTCAATCGTGCCCTTCTCCTGCATTGTGGGGAAGAACTGCGCGATGGCGAAGATGCCGACGAAGATCGACACCTGGTAGAAAACGCCGGTGACGGCGGCCTCGAACCTGCGCAGGATCTCGTCAGGTAGGCCGCTGAGCTCCCGGCCAAAGAGGAAAAGGGCGTTACCGCCGATGTTGAGAGCCAGCAGGAAGAAGCCGACGATGACCACGTTGATCACCAGGATGGTAACGATCGTCTTCTTGGCTAGCCCCTCCCTGAACGTATTGCCGATTATCGAAGCAAACCTGATCATCTTACTCCCGCGCCCCCTTCCTTGCCGATAACGTCGATAAACATCTCCTCCAGCGAGAGACGCTTGCGGCGGATACTGCGGATCAGGATGCCTTGGCTGCGCACGTGGTCTATTACGGCGTTGAGCGACGGCAGATCCAGCACGTCAACAAGTATTTCATCGTCACCGCCGTCGCGAACGCTGATGCCTTTGCCACGTAGGATATCTCGCAGGCCGGGCGGCGGTTCCTGCAATTCGAGAGCATAGGCATTGCCCATGTCGGTCAGGTCGTCGACCGTGCCTTCAGTTACTACCTTGCCCTTGTTCAGGATGGCGATCCGATCGCAGACAAGCTCGACCTCGCTGAGCAGGTGAGAGTTGAGGAAGATCGTCTTGCCCTCGGATTTCAGCTCGAGCAGGATGTCGCGGATCTCCTTGCGCCCGATCGGATCGACGCCGTCGGTGGGCTCGTCAAGAACCAGAAGGTCCGGATTGGCAACCATCGCCACCGCCATGCCGACTCGCTGCTGCATCCCCTTGCTGTACTTGCCCATCTTGGTGTTGGCCCATTCCTTCATCCGCACCATCTCGAGCAACTCGTCGATCCGCCTATTGCGGCTGCCACCCGTCATGCCGGAAAGCGCGGCATAGTAACGCATAACATGCCGTCCCTTGAGGAAAGTCGGGTACTTGTGATTCTCCGGCAGGTAGCCGACGCTGGCGCGGCTGGCAGACCTGCGGACCGAGTGGCCGAAGAGCCTCGCGCCGCCGCCGCTGGAATAGCAGATACCAAGCAGTATCTTCACCAGCGTCGTCTTGCCGGCCCCGTTCGGACCGAGAAGGCCGAATATCTCGCCCTTGTCGACGCTTAGGTTCACTCCGGCGAGCGCCTCGACATTTTTTATGTTGAAGAACTCGTAGGAACGAAACGTTTTGCGTAAATCAGCGGTCTCTATTACTCGCATCTGTCCTTCCCCTGACTGGATCAATCAACGACTACGCATCAGCGGATGCTACGAAGTTTGTCGATCTCCTCGCCGTAATAGTTTCGGAAGAGAGCGTCCCACTCCGGACCGCCCTCGGGCACATTCCGCTTGAGCGAGCGGATGCGATCCTCCGCCGCGGAGACGATAGCCTCTTCCTTGCGCAGGACGGCGGCGATGGCGCGCCTGACGCCGAGCCTTACCCTGTTCCATTCCTCGTTGAATTCCACACTGTCGTCGGCAGCAAGGGCATCGGCAATCTGGTGGCTGAGTGAATTTATCCTGTCGTCGCTGAGTCTCACTACTCCGCTCCGCTCCGATTCAGAGGATAATCCCCTTTTCCTTGGCCAGCTTCTCTTTCACCTTCCGCAAGAGCTCGTAATACTGGGCCCCGCTGGCGCGCACCTGCTCGTAATGCTGGTTCAGCAGCTCGCGCGCTTCCTCCTCCAGCTGGTCCTCGAGCTCCAAATCGGCGAGAATAATGTTCTCGACAACTCCCACCAGCCGCTCTCGATCATCGACCTTAACCAGCTTTCCGGCCAGCAGCTCGATCACGATCGACTCGGCCATGTATTCTACAATCTGCGGAAGCAGCCTCATCTCTTACACTTACGGTATCTTCTCGTCGGAAGTTCGATCCTCTTCCCCGCTCTCCTCGCTAGCCAGAAGCTTGCGTAACGCTTCGATCCGGATTGCCGCCACCTCTCCGAAACGCGAGCCCTTGTGGTTCTCGGCGATTTTCTCATAGATGTTTATGGCCTCCTGGTACTGACCGAGGCGCTCGAAGATCTGCCCCGCCTGGAAGCGTGCGCTGAGCGCGGCCAACGGCGAAGAGGAATGAACGTAGGTCACCTTTAGAAACTCGACTGCGGCTTCCGCGAGCATTCCCTTCTTCTCGAGGACGCCTCCCAGGGCGAACTGCGCCTGCACGATCAGGTCGGGCTCCTGCGCCGACTCGATGATCCCCCGCAACTGGCCGGCGGCTTCGTCGAGAAAACCGTTCCTGGCAAACAGAGCCGCGATCTCAAGCCTGCGGCGAAGCTGCTCTCCGGCCGCCTCCCCACCCAACCTCGACAGGTACTGCCGGTAGCCTGCCACCGCTTCGGGGCCTTTGCCGAGTTGCTCGTGGCAAACGCCGATCAGGTAATAGAGTATCTCCGCGCCGGCTCCCTCGCCCCGCTTGGCCAGCGCGAGATTGAACTGCTCGATCGCATCCTCGTAGCGGCGCAGGCGCATGTAGCTCTGTCCCAGGTAATAGGCGGCGGCAGCCACCTTGTCGCTCTCGGGGAAGTTTTCGGCGATCCTGCGCAACTGCGTCACGGCATCGTTGTAGTTACCCATCTGGTACTGAAGAATGCCAATGTTCAGCGTAGCTTCGTCGGCCACCTCAGAAGCCGGAAAGCGCTCAAGCAGCCGCCTGAGCATTTGCAACGCCGCCTTGCGGCTGCCCGATTCGGCAAGGGAGTCGCCCCGGGCAAGCATCTCAGAGGGGCTCACCTGCTGGCCGGGATCGTTCGCGACGAACGTGTCGATCCGGTCCAGAGCCGCGCGGAAGTTACCGATCCCGACATAAGTCTCGATCAGTTTGACTCGCGCCAAAGCGGCGTACTGCCCGTCGGGGAAACGATCGACGATGGCGTTCAACGCCGACAGGGCTTCATTGGTCTCGGCGCGCCGCAGATAGTTATTCGCCACCTGCCAGAGGCTGATCTCGGCGTAGCGGGAATCGCCGAACCGCTGAAGCAGATCGTTGAAATGCCTGTTCGCGCTCTCCAGATCGCCGCCCACCTGAGCGATCCAGCCGAGCCAGTACAAGGCTTCCTCAACTTCGGGCGATTCGGGATAATTCTCGACAACACGCGAATAGTTCTCGGATGCCCTCTGCAAATTGCCAAGCTTGTAGTAACCCCAGGCTATCTTCAGCGAAACCTCGCTGACGCTGACCTCGCCGGTCTCGGCAGTGAGCGCGCTCTCGTAATGATTAATCCCTTCCCGGTACTGCTCCTGCTGGTAAAAAGCTTCGGCGAGAATCAGGTGGACACCGGAAGAGCGGACTGCCTGCGGGAACTCCTGGAGGTACTCGCGACCGATAGCCGTAACCTCCTCCCAGCGACGCAGGCGTTGCACCAGTTCGAGGCCCGATTCATAGGCCTTGGCCCGGAAGGGAGAATCGCCGCGGTATTGCGCGATCTTGCGATACTGCTCGAGCGCACGCGTGTCGTCGCCGACCCGCTCCAGCAGCCGGCCCGAAATATAAAGCACCTCCTCGAGGAAACGGCTATCGGGAAAATCGTCGAGGAAAGCGGAAACGGTCTCGCTGGCCCCGCCAAGATCGCTGATAGCCATCTGGGCCCGCAGAAGCTTCACAGCGACCTCCTCGGACTCCCTGCTCCTGGGATTGATCGCCAGAGCCTTGCGGTAACCGGCCACGGCGCCGATCTTATCGTCGGCGCGCTCATCGTAGAGCCCGCCGATCTCCACCCAAAGATTGAAGCGCTCTTCGTCGTCCTCAAGGCTGGGAGCCATCCGCTCGAGCACGCCGATGCCTCCGCTGATATCGCCGAGGGCGAAGTAGGCGTCGGCAAGAGCCCGGTAGGCCGATAGCAGCGCGGGCGACGGAGCGGCTTCGGCCAGCAAGTTCTCGAAAAAGTTTATAGCGGCGGTGTACTCGTGAACCAGCAGCAGGCTGCGTCCCTCCCTGATCTTCTCCGCAAGCTCCGTATCCTCGTCCGCGGGCATGCCGTCGACTACGTCGTATGCCTCCTGGAAGCGCTCCATCCGGTAAAGAGACCAGGCAAGAGTCATCATTATCGCGTCGTCGTCGCTGTATTGCCTGCTCAGCGGCTGCAGCAGTTCGACCACTTGGCGAAAGCGGTCGCGCTGGTAGTACACCAACGCCAGCCGCAGGTCGGCCGTCCGCTGTTCCTCCGCAGAAAGGCCGCCCCCTTCGCGCACCCGCCGGTACTCCCCCTCGGCCTGACGGAAGCGGCCGAGGTCGTAACAGACGTTGGCGAGGTGAAGGCGCCGCTGCGGGGTGGGCGCGCGGCGTACCAGGTCTTCCAGGTCCTTCAACGCCTCCTGCGGTTCGCCTAGCTGAAGAGCGATGCCGGCTCTGCGCTGCAGGCAGGCGGCCCTCAGCCGATCGTCGAGATCGCGCTTGCGAAGCAGGGAGTCGAGCTCTCGCCGGGAATCGGCGAAGCGGTCGGTAAGGCGGTATGAGCTCGCCAGAAGAAATCGGGCTTCGTCCGCCCGCGGGCTCGCGGGGTGTTCGGCAAGGAATTGCTCCAGCGTCGAGACGGCTGCCTGGAAGTTTTCGCCGCTGTATTGCAGCTCTGCCAGCTTGTAGTGCAGAACCTCGGCCGATGGGCTCACAGGGAAATCGCGCAGGAAATCCTCTATCCGCTCTATCGCCTGCCCGGTCAGGCCGTCGGCGATCAGGCCCTCGATCTCGGCATATCGTCTCGCTTCTTCATCCTGGCTCCAGGCCATGGAGGAAGACAGAAGTATTAGGAATGCCAGGACAGCTAACACCAGTTTGCGCAAGGCCATCACCTCTTTGAACGTGGCGCGAAATATACCACAGCACCGCGTACGCCGACAACCGAGCGGCGCGTATCGCCGGTTGCTGAAGGGCGGCGATTTGCTATAAGCTGTTCCTGTCAAGATACCCGAAGGAAGAAGCGGAGTGGAAGATGATTATTGATCCGTTGCACCTTCGCGAAATAGTAAGGCACGCATTGAGGGAGGACATCGGGTGGGGCGACCGCACCACGCGCAGCGTGCTGCCCCAGCCCCCGATGGACGCCACCGGATACATCACCACGCGCGAGGACTGCGTGGTCGCCGGTATCGGCGTTGCCGAAGCCATCTTCACAATACTCTCGAGCTCCGCCCGCACAACCACCCATGCCGTCGACGGCGATGCAGTCAAGGCGGGCGACAAGATTTTCACCGTCGACGCCGACGCCGCAACCATCCTCTCAGGCGAGAGAACGGCGCTCAACTTCCTCATGCGAATGAGCGGCATCGCCACGGCTACACGACGGTTCGTCCGCCAGGTCGAGGGCACCGAAGCAAAAATCGTCGACACTCGGAAGACGGTGCCGGGCCTCCGACTGCTCGATAAATTCGCAGTCCAGGCTGGCGGCGGCCGCAACCACCGCTTCGGTCTCGACGACGGCATCCTGATCAAGGACAACCACATCACCCTCGCTGGCGGCATCCGCGCGGCGCTGGTCAGGGCAAAGGCCGCGGCGCCACATTCGATGAGGATCGAGGTCGAGGTGCGCGACCTGGAACAGCTCGAAACGGCGATCGAGAGCGGCGCCGACGCTGCTCTGCTTGACAACATGTCGCCCGAGATTATGCGCCGGGCGGTCGAAATCACTGCGGGACGGATCCTGCTCGAGGCTTCGGGCGGAATCAACGAGGAAAACGTCAGAGCCGTGGCTGAGACAGGCATCAACCTGATATCCATCGGAGCACTCACCCACTCATCGCGATCCATCGATATGACGATGGCCGTCCAACCTCGCGAAACCGATGCAGGCAAAGATTGAAGCGCTGGCGGCTGGCTTCCGGCCGGGACAAATCGGGGCCAGGATCCGCTTCATCAAGACAATCGACAGCACCAACAGGCTGGCGCTTGATCTACCGGCCCGGGAAGCCGAACACGGCCTGGTGCTCGTCGCGGGCGCCCAGACCGCCGGGAGAGCCCGCCAGGGAAGATCCTGGTTGTCGCTGCCGGGCGCCGGGCTGTTCTTCACCGTCGTCATGGAGCCGGAGGCGGCGGGGCATGTCGTCCAGATGCTCACGCTCACCGGCGCGCTGGCCGTATACGACGCGCTGGCGGAAATCTGCACCGAAACCTTAGACATCCGCTGGCCGAACGACGTCTTGCTCGCCGGCGGCAAGGTCAGCGGCATCCTCGGAGAAGCCGCCTACCGCGGCTCGAAACTGGAAAGGGTCGCTCTGGGCATATCCGTCAACGTCGGACACAAGCCCGAGGACTTCCCGCCCGGGATGCCGTCGAGGCCGATATCAATCTGGATGGCCGAAGGCAGCGCGCCGGCCCTGGAAGAAGTGCTGGGGTCCGTGCTCGAAAAACTGAACTCGTGGTACCAGCTTCTCGCCGTCGGCGATGTCGATGCGGTTCTGACCGGAGTGAGAAAACGCTCCAGCCACGTTCAGGGGCGCCGGTTGCAGGTCGTCACCGGCGACGAAACCGTCACCGGCACATCAGCCGGCCTTAACCACGACGGCAGCCTGAGGTTGCGACTTGAATCGGGAGTGGAAATCGACCTGCGCGCCGGCGACGTAAGAGTGCTCGGATAAAGAAAAAGCGGGCTACTCACCCGCTTCACGCACAAATATATCGAGACGGACTTACATGCCCTTTTTCTTCTCGAGAATCTTCCCGGTCTCGCCCTTGTCTGCCAGAACTTTCATGTACTTCGCAGGATCTTTTGTAAACTCGCCCTTGCAGCCCTCGCAGCAGAAGTAAACGCGCTGGCCCTCGTGATCGACGAAGACGTTCTTGTCGATCGCGTTACCCAGCACCGGGCAAGTGCTCTGGGCCTTGAGCTTCATCGGCTTCACGCCGTCGGCCTTCATTTTTTCGATGTACTTGCCGGGCTCGGCACGGAAGGGCTCGATGCAACCCTCACAACAGAAGAAATAGCGGTGGCCCATGTAGTCGGTGAATACTTCTTTGTTGATCTCGTTGCCCATCACGGGGCATATGGTCTGATTGCCCTGGTCTTCCTTCCGGTCGTCGCCTGCGACAAGTGCCACCGCGAAAACCGCCATCAGGGCAATTGTGATCTTCATGTTTCGTCCAAGCATCTTGTATCCCTCATAAGAGTTAATTTCGTTGTCTTATACGCTATTAATTCTCAATATATTTTGATGTAACGCCGGGCACACCAAGGTGGCTGGCTTTAATAATGACTGCTACTCGCAAGCGGATAGCGGAATTTCAAACACCAAGTGGAACAGGGATCTCACCGGGTAGTGCGGACAAACCAGGCAGCGTTAGACGGCGGATCAGGTCTTCAGGTGGAGGCGCTTGATCATTTCGTTGAGGGTGGAAGGCTTGAGGTTGAGCAGCTCGGCGGCTTTTTTCTGGACACCGCCGGTGATGTCGAGCGCCTTGGTAATCAGCGCCGCCTCGTAGCTTCCCACCGAATCCTTGAAATCGATGCCGGAAGGCGGAATCGTAAGCGCGATCCCCGAAGAGGCATGCTGCTGATCGACGTACTCCGGCAGCAGGCTGCCGTCGATGTCATTCTCGCCGCGGTGCAGGACTACTGCACGCTCAATCACGTTCTCCAGCTCGCGGACGTTCCCGGGCCAGTTGTAATCGATGAGTGCTGCGAGAAACTCCGGCGTCAGGCCGGTGATCCTGCGGCCGTTCTCGCGGCAGTAAATCTCGACGAAATGATTGGCGAGCAAAACTATATCGTCCTTGCGCTCGCGCAGCGGCGGGATGTCTACCCGGATAACATTGAGGCGGTAGAAAAGATCCTCGCGGAATAATCCCTGCTCGACTGATGTCTTGAGCTCGCTGTTGGTGGCGGCGACGATGCGGACATCGACCCGGATGTCCTCCGTGCCGCCCAGGCGCATGAACTCCTTCTCCTGCATCACGCGCAGCAGCTTGGCCTGCGTCTCGAGGCTGATGTTGCCAACCTCGTCGAAGAAGATCGTGCCCGTGTCGGCAATCTCGAACAGGCCCTTCTTACTTGCAACGGCGCCGGTGAAGGCCCCGCGCATATGGCCGAAGAGGTTGCTCTCCAGCAGGTCGGGCGGCATCGAACCCGAGTTGACCGTAACAAACGGCCGGCTGGCGCGCGTGCTGTGGGCATGGATCGCCTTGGCAACCAGTTCCTTGCCGGTGCCGCTCTCCCCGGTGACCAGGATGGTGGAGCGCGAGGGCGCGACGAGGCTGATGAGATCGTAGATCTCGATCATCCTCGGATTCTTGCCGATGATGTTGTCGAAGCTGTAACGTTTGTGCAGCGCTTGCCGGAGGTTACGGTTCTCCAGTAACAGCTTGTACTTCTCGATGCTGCGGCTGACAAGCAACACTACCTCGTCGTTCTTGAACGGCTTGGTGATGTACTCGTCGGCACCCTTCTTCATCGCCTCGATAGCGTTCTCAACCGAGGCGAATGCGGTGATCATGATCACCGGTTGGTCCGGATTGAGCTTCTTGATGCGGTCGAGTATCTTGATGCCGTTCTCGCCCGGAAGCATCACATCGAGAATGACAAGATCGTATTCACTCTCCGTGAAGAGCTCGAAACCCTGCTCCCCGGTTCCCGCGCAGTCGATTTCGAAACCTTCACCGCTGAGCAGGTCGCTCAGCACGTCCTGCATTATCTCTTCATCGTCGATTATCAGTATTCTGTCGTCCGCCATTTCCTTTGAACACCCATTCGAGCTTTCTGCGAGCTGCGGATTATACCACGCTCTATTCCCTTTTTGTTTCCACCCTGTCTTTTGCCATCCCTCTTCCGCCTCCTCCCTTCCTGATTGGGAGGTTGACGGTAAATGTCGTTCCGGTGCCGACCTCACTCTCAACATCGATAGTACCCGAGTGCTCCTGGATGATTCCGTAACTCACCGAAAGCCCGAGCCCGGTTCCCTTGCCCATCTTCTTCGTTGTGAAGAAGGGGTCGTAAATGCGCCCGAGACTCTCGGCAGGGATGCCCACTCCATTGTCGGCAATGTCGCAGGAGATCGAACTCTCCGCGTTGCGCGTCGCAATTCTGACCTCGCCCCCGTGGGGCATCGAGTCACGAGCGTTCAGCAGTAGGTTGATCAGCACCTGCTGTAGCTTTCCCCTGTCTCCTATTATTTTACTCAGCTGATCCTCCAGGTCCGTAACGACTCTTACACCAGAGGATGAGAGTTGATTCTCGGTGAGTGTGAGCGTGTCCTCGATCAGCACGTTGAAATCGACCTCGTCGCTGTCGCTGGTGTCGCCACGTGAAAAACTCAGCAGGCTGTTGATTATCCTGCTTGCCCTGAACGCCTGGCTGTCTACCTTTTCGAGCAGGCGCCTGGCCTCGCCGTCATCCCGAAGTCTGTGCTGGAGCATCTGAACATAGCTGGAGATGCCCGTTAGGGGCGTGTTGACCTCATGCGCCACGCCAGCCGCGAGCAGGCCCAGGCTGGCCAGCCGGTCGCCCTGCTGCATCTGCTCCTCCATCGCCACCCAGTCGGTGATCTCGTCGATGATCACCACCGTGCCGGAGAAGCCCTCCACTTCGCCCAGCGGCGCCAAAGAAATGTTGAACACTTTCTCCTGGCCGGGATTGAAAGGCACCTTGACCTTGTAAAGGCTGTGCATTCTACCGCTGTCATCGGCATCGCCGCGGAGGAACGGTGCCAGCTGGCCCGCGAGGCTGCCGGGCAGGAGGTCCAGCATGGAACGGCCGAGGGCTTCGGTCCGGTCCACGCCAGTGATCTTTTCCAGAGCCGAGTTCCATCGCCTCACAAGGCCCCCCGGGTCAACAACGCAAACGCCGGAATCGATACTTTCCACAATACTGTCGCTGAATTCCTTGAGGCTGCTCAATTCCTCCGCCCGGCGTTGCAGGTCGAGATAGAGCATTGCGTTGTCCACCGAAACGGCGGCCCGGCCGGCAAGGGAGGCGAGCAGCGAGAGATCCTCGGTATTGAGGATGTCGCCGTCGGCCTTGTTCCCCAGCGCCATGAAGCCGATCACCTCGCCGAGGCTGAGAAACGGTATCAGAGTCCTGACTCCCGCAGCGAGAAAAGCGTCCGCCACAGTCGGATTAGCCATGCCCTCGATCGCCAGCGGATCTCCGGTGAGAAGCCGCTCACGCAGCCAGTCGCTCGATTCCCAGCCCAGATAACGCGTCTCCACCGACTCGACAGAGGAATGAGCCAGCATGTAGTGCCGCTTGTCGGGCGAGATAATAAATATCAGAACAATCTGCAGCGAGAAGGTTTCGCGGATCCGGCCCGATATCTTCGCCAACAGCGCGTCGAGATCGCGCTCGTAGCTGAGCTCTTGGCTGAAGCGCTGAAGCGTGCGGCGGAAAAGATAGAAATCGCTGTAGAGCATGCGGTCGAACATGCTCTGCACGTTATCCTTGATCCTGTGGCTGAAAAGCGTGGCGAGAAGGATCATCACCCCGCTTATAATGATCAGGGCCTGGGTGCCGACCGCGCCGCCGAAGATATTCAGGCCGAACATCAGCAGGAAATAAATTGCGATCATCGAGAACGAGGAGACGAAGTAGACGAAACCGCGCTTGAACACCACCTCCACGTCCATCAGCCGGTAGCGGAATACAGCGAAGGCAAAGCACACGGGCAGCACGAACAACGGGAAACTTACTACCAGGCTGACGATTTCGTTGTCCGCCCCAACGAAAAACAACGGAAATGACAGCAGGATACTCGGCAGCAAACCCAGCCCCACTCCCCAGAAGAGCCACTTGAGTTGGATCTTCTTCTCAACCAGATCAGTCTCGCGGAATGCGCGCAATAGCACTACAAGACCGGCTACGACATAAAGAGCGAAGAAGACTATCTCCACACGTTGGAGTGCGACATATAAATCCGGAAAAAGCGTTACCCTCTCGGGTCTTCCCCCGAACGGCAGCGACCGGTAGTTGATCAGCAATACATTGGCGAGGTACAGCGCTGCCGGCGGCAGGTAAAAGAGGATGGTTTTCCACGACCAGGGAGAAGCGAAGCCGTCGCGCCTCAGGAGGTACAGAAAGTGGAAGAGAACCACCGCGGTCAGAACAAAGGAAGCTTTGTCAAACCAGAAAATAACCCACGCAAGCGGAGCGCTGCCGATGCTGAATTGATAGACGAGCGTGACAAAGAAGCACAGGCAAACGAAGAAAAAATGGGTGGCATGCGGCACATGCCTGCCCGCCCCGGAGAAATAGACGATGAAGCCCACAGCCAGCAGGACGATGCCGACCATCATCCCCAACAGGTAGGAAAAGCGGACCGGCAGGCCTCGCTCACCCACGCTTAGGCTCTCGGTTTCGAATCCTCCTTCGGAGGGAATTTGCGGCTGATAGGTGACGTCGATGCTGCCCCCCACTCCGATGTCGGCGACGACGCGGTTGAACATCGCACGATAATCGGAAAGGCCTTCGAACCAGACGTCGACAGTCTCCTCCCCAAGACGAAGCTCATAAAGCAGATCCAGCCCTTCTTCCGCGGGCGGCTCTCCCCGTCGTCCCGTCTCGCGGCCGTCGAGGCTTCCGCTGCGCTGAAGGTATCGCTCACGCAGCGCTTCGGGATCGCTGCTCCAGTTGATCAACAGCTCACGGCCGTCCTCGAGCTCTGCCTTAGCCTCCATCTCGATCAGTAGCTGGCTATTACCCGCCGCCAACTGCTCGGGACTCAGCTTCTCTATCTCGCTCTGCCGCTCGACGAGCCCCGACTCATCCGCTGTCAGGTGGATAAAGCTGTCCCCGGCGACCGCGATCAATCCCAGATGCGGCTCCGACCTGTTGATCTGGTTGTAGATACTTACTGCGCCGAGAAACAGCAGCGACGAGGTGACGACGAGCATCACCACGCGGAAGTTAAGCACCAGCCTGGAGGCAAAGCGCTTGAGCATGTCAGCTATATCAGAACTCTATGCGGATACCGCCGATGTAGGTCCTGGGCGCCTCGAGCAGATCCGTATTGTCGTTTAAAAACAAGAAATTTCGGCGGTTGTTAAGCAGGTTGTTTACCGCCACATTGAGGCTGATGCGGGCATTCGACAGCAGCCCGAAATCAATCCTCTGACTGAGGTTGAGATCGAGACGGGAGTAGTCACCCAAGAGCTGGCTTAATCCGTCGTTGAATGTCGAGTCATCTTCGACGTCGGTCAGGTAAAGACGGTAGTTCACCTTAACCCTGGTGCCGGTAGCGCCGAAGGCGGCCTCGACAGTGGTTGAAAGGTCGCGGCGGAGGCCGGTCTCCAGGAATCTCTCGAAGTCCTGGATGTCCTCGAAATGCAGGTTGACACTCTGGATGTCGAGGCCGGTCGCCTCACTGTAATTGTATTGCACGGTCCCCCGCAGCCCCTCGAGGAAGGTCTTCTCGACCCCAAAGCTGGCGCTCCGGGCGAAGGCTTCAGACGAACCGGGTGTATCGCTGTTATATGCGTCTTTCATCGGCCCGTAGAGGCTGCCGATGTGGCTGCGCAACTCATTGAAGAGCGAGCGCAGAGAAAGCGCGAAGCTGCGCTCGGCCTGATGAGAAAAGCCAAGGTTAAAAACCGCATCCCCGCTCGGCAGAGCACTTTCCGCCGCGGTGTTGTTACGGATGAGATCGTCCCACGACCTGTTATTGTCGATGCCGTTTAGCGAAACTCTCGGAGTTCCCCCGGAATCAGGGCGCCCGGCCGCCCCACTAATGGATTCCAGCAACGACGCCAGTCTGTCCTGACGCAGGCCGATGGTCACGTTGACCGGCACGCCGACCATCAGATCGTTTTCCGCCATTACGTTACCGAGCCAGTTGTTCTTGCCCATGTCGACGCCGAGGCGGAAACCATCGTCACGCCATTGGCCCTCGCCCTCGGAATCGAGTCTGAGCTCGCCGGTTCCTTCCTCGGAGTTTTCGCTAAGCTGGTCCACCAGCCAGAAACTGGCATTGAACTGGTTCGTGGCCAATTGCCCGGCAATCCGCTGCCTAGCAAGCGCAAGCACGGAATCTGTCAACAGGCTGAGCTCCACTGCGGCTCGCTTGCCGGTGTCGTCGAGCGTGGCAGCGTCGAAGTTAACCGACTGAAGCGCGTCGGGCACTTCCCGAACGCCGGAATCAGGTAGTGTAGCTGGAGGATTCTCAGCCCGCTTGATCTTCTCGTAAACCGCGCCCTCGACCAGCTCGATCTCGAGCACGTCACCCTCGCGAAGGCGGATCTCACGGCTGATTATCGGTTGCCCGCCCAGGCGAGCCGCGCTGAGTGTCCAGATCCCCGGACGCAGTAAAAGCTGAAAATTGCCATCCCGGTCGGTGAGGCTGCGAACGGGGACGGCCCCCTCCGCCGTGGCTGTCACCACCAGGCCGCCTACCGGCCTCCCTTCATCGTTCTTCACAACACCGGTAAGGCGGACTCTTTCTTCCTGAGCGGACACGGATACCGCAAACACCAGCAGGAAAATTAAGATTGCCGTCAGTCTGCGCATCGTTCCTACCGCTCAATAGTGGCTTGGTACTTTAAAGCAAAATCAGTACCACAATCAGCCGCGAATGCCGGACTCAGGCTGGGCCCGATGTCCGCTACTCCCGTGGAATAGCCTGGTAAAAAACGCCCAATCTATCCAAAATTATGGATCCGCTACAATATTCTGAATCCACAAAAACTACGCTTGTTTCCCCTATTTATAATAGCACCTTCGGCCTCTTAATTCAATTAATTCCATACTATAGCATACCCTCTGACCGCAAGCCGGCCATACAAGTTCCCTCCTAATTAGACGTATTTCCACCCCATAATGTAGACACGCCGGGGACATTGCGCTGTGTTTCCAATCACCTTACCCGTCTCTTCCCATTACCGTGCAGTCCTGATAGTATTGCGCGCTGCTCACCAAGGGAGGTGCATAATTGACACAGGCGCGAGTCCGATTCGCTCCCAGCCCCACCGGCGAGCTTCACCTGGGCGGTGCGAGAACCGCCCTCTTCAACTGGCTCTTCGCCAGGAATCAGGGCGGCGTTTTCGTTCTGCGGATTGAAGACACCGACGTGGCGCGCTCCAGCGAGGAGATGACCCGAGGAATACTCGAAGGCATGAAATGGCTGGGCCTGGATTGGGACGAGGGTCCTTTTTTCCAAAGCCGAAACATTGAAGCCCACGTCGATTTTGCAAAGGCCCTGCTCGATGCGGGCGCCGCATATTACGACTTCTCCAATCCCGAGGAATTGGCCGCCGAACGCCAGGCCGCACAGAAAACCGGCAAGCCTTACAAATACGATCAGCGCGGAATGGAGGACGACCGCGACCACGCCGAGGCTCGGATAGCATTGGGCGAGCAGGCCGCGGTGCGCTTCCTTGTGCCAAAGGGCGAGACCATCTACAAGGACCTGGTGCATGGCGAAGTCAGCTTCGTCAATCAGAAACTCGAGGATTTCGTCCTGCTGCGCAACGACGGCACGCCCACATACATGCTCTCGGTGGTTGCAGACGACGACGCAATGAGAATCACCCACGTAATCCGCGGCGACGACCACATAGCAAACACGCCGAAACAGATTATGCTCTATCGAGCTCTTGGCCGCCCCACACCGGAGTTCGCACACCTTCCGTTGATTCTCGGCCCGGATAAAAAGAAGCTGTCGAAGCGCCACGGCGGCACCACCGTCTCCCAGTACATGAAAGAGGGCTACCTGCCGGTGGCGATGTTTAACTTCCTGGCGCTCCTCGGCTGGAGCCCGGGTGGTGACGATGAACTGCTCCCACCGGAAGAACTGGTTCGGCGTTTCGGTTTCGAGGGCGTGGGGAAGGCCGCGGCCGTCTTCGATACCTCCAAGCTGGAATGGATCAACAGCAAGTGGATAAATCGCTGCTCCTTCGACGAGTTATTGCCCAACGTGCGCCCGGAAATGGAGAAGCTCGGCACCTGGAGTGACGACCTTCTGGGCGACCGGAAAACCTGGTTCGAGCGCGTGATCTCCCTGCTGAAGGACCGCTCGAAACGGACCTGGGACATTGCCCGGGACGGAAAATACTTCTTTCGCGAACCAGACGGCTACGATAAGCAGGCTGTCAGAAAGCGCTGCAAGGGAGCCGACCTCCCGGATCACCTCGAACTGCTGATCGAGCGGCTCTCGGCCCTGGATGAATGGACTGCGGAGCGGATCGAGGCACAGCTTCGTGCGGTTGCCGAGGAGCGCGAGGTGGGCGCCGGTAAGCTGATCCACTCCCTGCGTATCGGCTCAACCGGTCTGGGCGTGACGCCCGATGTATTCACAATCGCCGAGTTGCTGGGGAAGGATAAAGTACTGCAGAGGCTCACTGCTTTCCGAAGCTACCTTTCGAGCAGTTATCCCGACTCGGCTTAAGCGCTGACTGGCCTGCCGGTTTGGGACTGATCCGTCGCGGACAACCGGGCTGCCAAATCACTTCTCGGCGTAGTAACCCCTCTTGGTGCGGACGGTGAGGCCGCTGCGCGTGGTGTTGACCTTTACGTCGCGCCAGCGTCCGTCGAAATCCGTATTGCCGGGGATGTAGCCGATGGTGTAGGTGCGGCGCAGCTCTTCCGCGATGCGAGTGAACACGCCTGGAAGGTTTTTCAGATCGCCGGGGAAGAATGCAGCACCGCCGGTTTCGTCAGCCAGGCCGATGAAGAGTGTCTTGCGGGGATCACTACCCTTCCTGAACTTGTTATCGGTTCTCCTGGCATCTTCGGGATCGGTGGGCGGCTGCTTGCCGCGCTTGGTCGGAGGCTGCGCTACCATTTCCTCGACTATCAAGCTCTCCTCGAAGATGGCTATCGAGTAAACCTTGATGCCCGCGCGACGGACCGTCTCGACAGCCTCTCCCACCGAGAATTCGCTGTTCTCGTCCCAGCCGTCCGTCAGCAAAATTATTGCCTTGCGTCCGCTGACGTCGTCAAACATCGGCGCGACGCGGTAGAGAGCGTCGTTTATCGCCGTGCCGCCCTCCGGCCCCAGCTCTTCGATCTTTCTCTTTAATCCCTTTAAGTCGTTGGTGAAGCGGCTTAGCAAGTCGACCTCGTCGTTGAAGGCTATCAGGGAGGCCTGATCCTTTTCGACCTTGAGGTAGTCGAGGAAGCCTTTCGCAGCTTCGATCGCCCGCCCCATCCTGCCGACATGGCGCATGCTGCCCGAGGTATCGATCAGCATCGCCACTCGTATCGGCCTCTCCTCGAGCGAGAAGTGCGTGACCTCCTGTTCTTCGCCCTCCTCGAAAACACGGAATTCCTCCTGCTTCAGGTCGCCCACAAGGCGGTCGCGCCAATCGACCACCGTTGCATCGAGCGTGACCAGGCGGGTGCGTAAAAAGTAATCGCTTCCCTCCAGCGGCGTGGTGCGCAGTTCCTGGCTGAGCCTTCGTCCGTCGGTGAGCAAAGCCACTGCCGAGACAAGGCTGCCCTCGAAGCCGCGGCCAAAGTCGTACTCGATTTCATAAGGCGGAGCTCCGGCGCTGCCGGCCATGCGGCCGTCCACGAAAAAATCAACTCGCAGAATCCTTTCCAGGGGCAGATTCACCTCGGCACTGATCGCCAGCACGCCGTATGCGTATTGCTCCGGGCTGGGCGAAGTTATCTTTACCGCCTCAGAAGTCTCCCCAGTGGCATCGCCAAGCTCGCTCGCTGCCGCCGCCTCCTCCTCGACGACGGCTTCAGCTTTCTCCGTGCTCACCTTCTCATACTGGTAACCGATCGCCACCACCTTCGCCTTGTGCGTGTAGGGACCGAAATCGTGCATTACCGCGTAAGGAGGGACCTCGTCGATCGCCACCAACGCCCCATCAACATAGAAGGCGACATAGTTCAGGGCACGGCCGCCGAGCTCGGCGTCCGTCACTTCCACCTTCTTCTGACCCTTGACAAAGTTGTTGTGCTCGAAGAGCACCCAACCCCGCTTGCTGATGCCTTCGGTTCCCGTATCGATTAATTGCTGCTCTTGCTCCTGGGCGAGAGCCGACCAGGCAAGCAGAATAAATAACATCGCGGCGGCTACTGAACGCATGGCTAACCTCGAATTTCTATTATCACCATTCTACACCTCCCCTGCCCCCTGCGCTGTAACCTGCCTTTCAAAAGCCGGCTGGTTTGACACGCCACCCGCTGCCGCCTAAAATCTTGACCGCAAAGGGTGTAAGGGAAATCATGGCCACCGAAGAAGCTCCGGAACCGGCGGAACCGAAGAAACCGAAGAAGAAGGGCGGACCGAGTCTCCCGATTCTTATCGGCGCAGGGCTTCTGCTGGTTGTGCTCGCCTTCGCGCTGGGCCTTGCCTTACGCCTGACGATGTTCAACGAGCCGGTAGATGATACCGAGAGCGCAACCCTATTGAGATTCGAAACCGTGTACACCGGGCCCGGAGATTACAGCCTTTTGCGCGTAGAAGTGCATTTTTCCTCGGCGGAAGCTGCATCTGAATTGAAACAAGACAGGCGGGAGAGGACTGTCCAGCAGTTCAGGCGAGCCATCGACCTTGTGTTCCGCACCGCCGGCGCGAGCGCATTTGCCCGCTCCGAAAACGCCCTTGTTCCCACCGGACGGGCCGAGGAGCGCATGGTGAGTGCTCTCGAGGAGCAGGCCCGTAACTTATCCGCCGATCTCAAAAAGAAGAAGGGCCGAGTTATTGTGGCCGTCAACCTCTACTTTCCGACCGATTAGTTCTCATCGCGCACGTGCGCGGAGGGGCAGCGTAATTGTCATTCTGGTCCCTCCGCCCGCTTCGCTGTCGGCCTGAATCAGTCCCCCGTGTTTGCCGATAATCTGGCTCACTACCGAAAGACCCAAGCCGGTGCCGCCCTTGCGCGTGCTGAAAAAGGGATCGAATATTCGCGGCAGGTCGATGGCATCGATACCACGCCCCGTATCCGCGACTACAAGAACAGTGGCCTCTTCACCCTCTTCCGTGGTGATCCCAGAGGCCGATACGGTCAGCGTCCCGCCCCCCTCCATCGCCTGGATGGAATTCTGCGCGAGGTTCAGCAGCACCTGCTTGAGCAGCTCCGGATCGCCCTCCATCCCGCAAAGCTTTTTATCGAGCTTCAGCACGAGCTTGATTCCCTGCGCATCGAGCAATTGCCCCATGAATGAGAATGTCTCGTTGACCAGCTTGCTAAGATCGAGCTCTTCCGGGTGGATCTCTATATTTCGGGTGAACGTCAGCATGTTGGAGACCACCGAATTCAGGCTCTTGACGCCGATGACGATGTTTTCCGCAAGCTTGCGGTCGTCCGGCTGCTTAAGGTCGCGGCTGAGCAGGGTGGCGAAAATCTCTATGCTGCCCAGCGGATTTCGAATCTCGTGCGCAAGCTCGGCCGCCACTTCCCCCATCGCCGCAAGCCTGCCCGCGCGCAACGCCTGTTCCTCTAAAGCCTTGAGCCGTGTCACGTCCTGTATCACCAACAGTGAACCGACGTGTTTCCCGGCGGAATCCAGCACCGGAGCGAATCCGAGCGAGAAATGAAACCTGCCTTTGTCGCCCTCGCTTCCGGCTCCCGCTTCCATCTCCACCTCACGCGATCTCGGAGCAGCCGCCCCTGATGTAAGACACTCCACCAGGAAGCCGGCAATCGGACTGTCTTCCAAGAGCTCCTGATAGGGTTGGCCCTCCGCGTAGCCGTCAGGCACGCCGAGCATCCTCTCGGCCGCGTGGTTGGAAAGGGCGATCTCGCCGCCGGGTGAGAGGACAATGATCCCGCTGGTGATGCTCTCAAGGATATTGTTGAGGAAATTGCTGATTCTTTCCTTTTCAGCAAGCTGCCGTTGCAACTCCTCGTTGGTTTGGGCAAGTTCCTTGGCCAGCCGGTCGGCTCGCACCTTCAGTTCTTCATAGGAACGCTCGAGTTGCAGGGAGGCGCGGGAAAATACGTTGAAAGCCTCCTTGAGCAGCTCAGGCACCTCTTCCGATTCCTGCGGCTCGTGCCCGCCGCCCTTGGAATCCTTTGTCACTGCCGCCTCCCGGGAACCTTCTCCGCGGGGGGGCTAAGCTCTTCTAGATTGAGGCGCGCTTGAGCGCTCCAACCGCTGTCGGGATACAGCCTGATCAACTCGGTGTAGATCGACGTAGCCAGGTTCTTCTCGCCGAGACGCGCGTGGCAGTTGGCAGACTGGAACAAGGGAAAGGCGATATCCTCGCTGTCTCCGAAGAGGGCTATGTAAAGTTCGTAATACCCGGCGGCCATTCTGATTTGACCGCCGTCGTAGTAAAGATCGCCCAGCGCAAGATACGCGTCGCGAAGATAGCCGTATATCTCGGCGCTCCCCGGCACTCCGTCACCGAATTCCAGAAGAAAACGCTCATACATCTCAAGCGCTTCCCCGCTCTCGCCGATACGCTTGGCCTGCATTGCCAACCGGAACATCGCTGTCGCCCTCAGCCGCGGGGTGTTGAGTTCGCCGGTCCGCTCCTGCCAATATGATCGCAAATCCTCGATATCGCCGCGCCTGTAATGAACATCGATGACAAGCAGCAACGCCTCCTCCCTTTCAATCGCCGACAGGTCCAGCTCGAGGAATTCGTGCAGAGCACTCAGGGCACCGCCGTAATCGCCTTCGGACGCCCTCACGCGCGCCAGGCCTATGGTGGCAAGGCGCTTTGTGTGCGTACTCTCACCCTGCATCACCAGCTCGTGATAGATCTCCCCGGCTCTGTCGAATATCTGCACGCGGGAATAACTGTCCGCCAACTTCAGCTTGTCATCCTGGGAGAGGGAGAGGCTGCTGCCGTCGCGGAGATAGATGTTCACGAACGACGGGAAATCGCCCTCCTCGTACGACCTGTCCATCAACTGCCGCGCAACCACCTCGTATTCGGAGCGCGCTGAGCCGCCGATCTCGAGGTAATCAAAATCGTTGACCACAATCCGGTAATTCTCGAGCGCGCGCCGCCCGTCGCCGTCCTTCAGATAATTGCGGGCCAGAAGCAGACGAGCCAAGGCGTTCATCTCAGGCTTCACGCCTCTCTGAATCACCTCTTCGAGAAGCTCGACCGCAGGCCGCATGGCCAGGTCGTTCTTCAGGTCGAGGCCGGCGATATCGGCGGTTTGAATTATCCGCAGAAGAGCCACATCCGAAAGTTGCAGGCTCTCCTCATCGGCGGCGTTGCGACCAAGCTGAGAAAGCAGTAACAGCTTGTTGTAATGAACCAGTGCTTTGCGAAACTGCGACACGCGTTGCACCGGGTCAGATAAGTCCATGCCGATATCACGCTCCAGATCTCCAATTCGCAAAATGGCGTGCTTGTGAACCCGGTGGCTCGGGTAGTCGACCACTATATCCTCAAACACTATGCCCGCCGGGTCATAATCCCCATTGAACATAAGTATCTCCGCCCAGCGGAAGGCCAGCTCGGGCTTGCCCTGCATCAACTCTGGCTCGCGCTCGAGCAGCTGCGAGATGGCTTCCTTCGCCTTTAAGTAGTCTCCGAGCTGATAATAGCAGTCGGCAAGCTTGAGTGACGCCGCGCGCGCCTCCGCGGAGGATTGCCCGCTACTGATCACGAGCAGCAACGGTTCAACGGCCTCCTCGTAATCTGCCCGTTCATAATAGGACTGCGCTATCAGCAGATTTATCTCAATCTCTTGCTTCGCGGAGGGAGAACGGGTCAGCGCATCCTTCAAGTGCGCTTCCGCATCAAAACCCAGCCCAAGCGCAAGCTTGGCTCGGCCCAGCCCGATCAAGCTCCGCACTACTTCGCGCGACTCGCCGTAACGCTCCAATGCCCGGCTGTAAGCTTCAACAGCACCCGAAAATCTGCCGATTGCGAACAGACAATCGCCGATGGCAACAGCCGCTTCCGCGCTGCGCGGTCCCTCCGGATTAACGCTGAGATATTCTCGGTACAGCTCGATCGCCTGCTCGTACTGCTGCTGCGCGTACAGCTCAGCCGCCCTTTCGAGGGTATCGGTATCAGCCTGTCGAGCCGCGATCACTGCGGCCGTTACCGTAATAAGCAGAAGAAACCCGACAACCGGAAACAGGAGCCGCCGACTCGGCTTAATGATGTCTCTGAACATAAGTCCCACGAATTCAACCATGTAGCCTAACAGCGTGGCGCCCGCGCGGCAAGATCGAGCAACCACTATTCCCTCCCCCTCTAATCTTGTCAGTGTTGGATGCTAAAGGCTATAATAGCAAACTGTGCAGTGCCGCTGGCTATCAAATAGTAAAAAACTGATCCGCCCCGCGGCGTTAGTGGTTATGTAATCAACTGGAATCTGAGCACGTAAAAATGGATTTTTTGATTGCCGTAGTGATTTGCGCGCTCGTGGGTCTTGCCGCGGGAGCGTTGGTGCGCATCCGCGGAAAGAATTCCTCCTTCGGGCTGATACACTTTCACGTCGCTTTGCTTTTGGCGATTCTTCTCTTCGCCTTCTACCTCTTCGCGCGCCTGGGGCTCAATCCCTGGTCACTGACTATAATACCTCTTGTCAGTCTGATTCTGATCTTCTTGATAGTACGCAAGGCGGTGGCGAAAGTCCTTCAGGTGCGCTGACCTTCCGGCTTTATCTAAACCGATATTGTGAGATGTCTTGGAGAGGGGTCCAGTTGGCGGACTACTCGGTCTTCTCTTCGGCGTCGGAGCCGGGCTCCTCTTCAGGGGAGGCTTCAGCTTCGGCCACAGGTTCCTCGACTGCAGGAGGTTCCGCTTCGGCGACGGGCCCTTCCTCGGTGGCGGCTTCAGCAGCCTCTGCCGCCTGCGGAATCACTCCGCCCTCGGGCTCGACCACGACCGACACGGCGAGGCTGACTTCGGGGTGAAACCGGACCGAGACCTCGAATTCCCCGACATGCTTGATCGGCTCGCTGATGATCAGGCGGCGCCGGTCGATCTCGAAACCCTTCTCAGCGAGTGCTTCCGCGATCTCAGTGGTCGTGACCGATCCGTATAGGACGCCCTCCACGCCCGCCTTCTTGGTGAAAACCAGCCGGGTGCCGGTGTAACGGCCGGCGATTTCCTCGGCCTCTTCTTTCAGCTTGGATTCCTTGATCGCCAGACGGCGCTTTTGCTGCTCGAATTGCTTGAGGTTGCCCTCCGTCAGCGGCAGGGCAAGCTTCTGGGGAATGAGATAGTTGCGCGCGTAGCCGTCCTTGACCTTCACTATCTCGCCGGGACCGCCAAGGTTCTCTACGCTCTGGCGCAGGATGATTTTCATGGCACTACCTTAATCAGCGGTGTAGGGCAGCAGCGCGATGTGACGGGCCCGCTTGATCGCCTTGGTTAATTGGCGCTGCAGGTGAGCGCGGGTGCCGGAAATCCGCCTGGGCTGGATTTTGCCCCGCTCGGGCGTGAAATTCTGCAGCAGTCGGACATCCTTGTAATCGACATACTCGATTTTCTGCGCGGTAAGTTTGCATATCTTGCGGCGCCGGAACATGAAGCGCCGCAGGGAACGCTCGCGCTCTCGCTTGTTGCGGGATGCCATCTCTATTTCTCCTCCTCAGCGTCCGCGCCTTCGGCTTTCTCTTCGGGTTCTTCGGGCTCTTCTGCCTCGACGGCTTCTGGAGCCTCGATTACTTCCTCTCCGCCGGAAGCCTCGACCGCAGTGGTCTTCTCCTCGGCCTCAGGATCTTCCGCAACGGATTCCTCCGCAGCCGCTTTAGCCTCTTCAGTCTCCACGGCCTCGGGAACCTCTGCCGGGGAAGTCTCTTCCTCAGCTTCTGTTGCTACCGCCGCAGGCTCCTCAGCTGCCACAGGCTCATCAGCTGCCGCAGTCTCCGCAGCGGCTTCGTCGGGCTCCGCTTCCGGCGCGGGTGCTTCAGCCTTGGGCTCGGCCGCAACCGGCTTCGGCTCGCGCTTCTTCTTCTTTTTCCTCGGCGGGGGCTCCATCTGGAGGGCTAGGCGCAGTTCTTCCTGAGTGAATATCTTGTGCTTCTTGCCCTTGAGCTCTTTGTCCAGTCGAACGGTCAGGAAGCGGAGGCACTCTTCCGCAAGCTTGAGGCGGCGCTCAAGCTCCTCCACCGTCTTGCCTTCACCACCGTAAAGGAAATAGTAATAGAGGCCATCCTTGTTGTGCTTCAATTTGTATGCCAGGCGGCGCTTGCCCCAGCTTTCCTGCTTGATGATCTTGCCACCGAAGTCGTAGATCACCTCGTGAACCATGTCAGAGAACTCTTCCAGAGCCTCCTCATCGAGGTTCGGCGGGCAAATATAAATCGTTTCATAGATGCGCAATGACAATACCTCTTCACGTTTCTTGGCCCCCCCCTTCTGGGGTGGGCCTTTCTACTACACAACGTCAGCGCACGCAACTCAGCCGTGCCATTACGGCAAGGAGCAGAGAAATTACCACGCCGCTTTGCGCGACGCAAGCCCTTTTATTACCGTTTTTCAGACCGATTAATTGCCAATCTGAACCAACTGGACCGCCCTGTCAAACTCACGGTACTATCCATCTTTCTTGAATTGCGAAAGCGGATTCATTGTGATGGAATAAAACGCTATACGATAAGTGCTTTCTTTCTCTATATCAATCCCGGGGGAGAGATGATGACAAGAGTTTACATTGCTGCGGCTATGCTCCTTATGTTTGCGCTGCCATGCGCCGCACAGGAGCCGCCGACCGAAACCAACCTGACGCTCGGCGGACCTGAAGGCGGTTATGCACGAAAACTCATGCCGATGGGAAATACCGTCAACGACAACATCGACCTTTTCTTCAAGGATAGAGATACATATGACAACTCCGATCCGTTCCCGATCGTTTTCCGCATCATTTATCCTTCGGGTAATATGGGCCCCCGAATCACCCTTGTTGATGATGTAAATCCCACCGAATGGCTTGTAGCCTGGCACCCCGCCGCCAAGCGATACCTGCTCGTCTATATCAAGGACGGCAAGGTCTATGCGATGTCCGTCAGGCCGAACGGAACCCACCTGAAGGCAAGGTATGTATGTGACTATCTCGACAATTGGATGGCCCTTACCTGGGCCAGGAAGAAAAGATTCGTTCTCCTGCTGAAACGGAAAGGCGACATTGTCGGCCAGGTGCTGAAACGGCAAGGGAAAAAAGTCGGGAGCGAGACAACGGTGGTCGACACAACCACCGATAAAGTCACCGTCGGGTCTGCATCAACTCAAAAAGACGGCATCGCAGTTCTGTATTACGGCCTTCAAAGAGGCAGCGGTGGAACATCCCTGCGCATGTTGAGGATGGACCACAAGCTGAACATTGTCGACGACCAACAAGTGGTGAGGCGTATAACCAGGCAAGATCAGTTCTTCGGCATGGCCGATCCCTTCAGCGAAACCCACGTTGTTACCTGGGGCAGAGATGGTGCCGTGACCTTTTGCACGTTTGATTACGACGCGACTTTGAAGACCACGGTGCATGCCTACCACACCAACAGGCTGTGGCTGCGAGGAATCCGCTACGACAGGCCCGCACGAAATTACGCTCTCTGGTACTCGACTTGGGAAATCGACAACGAAAAATTTCTCGAAATCGATTACCACTACTTCCTGAGGCTTAGCCCGGCGGGCACCGTCATCGACTTCAAAGAACCAGTGAAAACCGTATCGGTAAACAACGAAGTCGACGCAACCGGCCTTGGCATAGCCCGCAACGGTAACATTCTGGTTTGCTGGAGCCACGAGGATTTCGGCGGCGGCGAGCGAGGCACTTACGGAACTCTGATTCACTGACAAAGAAGAAACTTATGATCCCATAGGCCGCGGCAGACCTCGCGGCCTTTTATCCATTACCCCTCCTTGTCAGCCTCGCGGCGGCACTCTAGAATTGACCGCGAATCGAGCGAGGGAATCATGACCCGCAAGCAATACCTGGAAAATAGTTACACCAGTGAATTCGAGGCGAGAATCATCGGCTCGGAGCCCGTCGCCGACGGCTGGGAAGTGCTCCTCGAGGATACTTACTTCTATCCGGAATCGGGCGGCCAACCCGCAGACCGTGGAACTATCGGCGCAGCGCAGGTAATTGACGTTCAGCTTCGCGGCGACAGCGTTGTCCACCTGCTGGCATCAGAACCGCCGGCCTCCCCGGCGCCCGCGAAGATCGACTGGCGGCGCCGCTTCGACCACATGCAGCAGCACACCGGCCAGCATCTGCTCACCGCGGCATTCATCGAACTCTTCGACGCCGACACGGTCGGATTCCATCTGGGTGAGGAGCTCAGCACCATCGACATCACCCTCCCCGGCCTCAACACCAAGCGGCAGCGCAAAGCCGAGGATTTATGCGCTGAATGGATCGCCGCCGCCCTGCCCGCGAAAATCGAATACGTCCCCATCGAAGAATTCCGGGAAATGAGCCTGCGCAAAAAGGCGTTGCCGGAGGAAATCACCGGCCGGGTCCGCCTGCTGCGTATCGGCGACGAT
>CBFCZO010000025.1:0-39313 GCA_965602675.1 uncultured bacterium
AGTTGATCGTCTGGTCGAGTGCGCTGATCGCGTCGCGGATCGAACCCTCGCTGGCAAAGACGATGAGGTCGATGGCGGCGTCCTCGGCTTCAACCTTCTCCGCGCTGCAGATGGCGCGCAGGCGATCGGCAATCGCCTCGGCGCGCACGCGCCCGAAGTCGAAGAGCTGGCAGCGGCTGAGGACCGTGGGCGGAATCTTGTGGATCTCGGTGGTTGCGAAGATGAAAACTACGTGCGGCGGTGGTTCTTCGAGCGTTTTGAGGAAGGCGTTGAAGGCGCTCTTAGAGAGCATGTGGACTTCGTCAACGATGTAGACCTTGTGGCGGTCGCGCGCGGGGGCGTAGATGAGATTTTCCTGCAGGTCGCGCACGTCGTCGACGGAGGTGTTGGAGGCGCCGTCGATCTCAAGCACGTCGATGCTGCGGCTGGCCATGATCTCGCGGCAGCTCTCGCAGGTGTCGCACGGCTCGACCGTGGGGCCCTCAGACGAATGGCAGTTGAGGCACTTGGCGAGAATGCGGGCTGCGGTGGTTTTACCGACGCCGCGCATGCCTGAGAAGAGGTAGGCGTAGGCTATGCGGTCGGCGTCGATCGCGTTGCGCAGCGTTGTGGTGGCGACCTCCTGGCCGACTACCTCGGAGAACTTCTGCGGCCTGTACTTGAGCGCCAGTGGTTGGTAAGTCATCGCGGTATCCCGAACGGAATTGTTATTTGCAAGGAGCAATATCGTAGCACGAGGCACGCGGAGCGACAACGCAAGGAGCGTGTTAATCTAAATGTGAATAATGTTGAAATGAATTTCTCCTCCTTGTCCGGCCTTCCGCGCACGCTCACGTTTTCCCTGCATGGCGGCGATCGCTTTGTCCTGTTTCGGATACAGAGCACTCTCCCCAGAGGACAATAACCATTGCGTGTGTGAGTGATTACAGCCGAAAACACCGGCATGCATTATAGTCAATAATCGGCATGTTATTTGCTTGGCGTTTTATATAAGGATTGATGCACTCGCAAGGCGATGAGTAATCCTAATCATTTAAACTATTCATGCACGAAACCTTTTGCGGTCTCGCAGGGGACATCCTTAAACAAGGAGATTTAACCATGGCTAGGCTGGGACGGATGCTGGTTCTCTTGTTAATGGTGGTAGGTTTCTCGGCAGTGCTGGTAATCACTCAAGGGGCAGCGGTCGGTGAAAAGGTCTTTGCTGAAGCTGTGCCCGTGGCAGAAGGCAACAACTCATTTGCTTGCGATCTTTATGAGATACTCAAGAACGCTGAAGGCAATCTTTTCTTCTCGCCACTCAGTATCCGCACAGCGCTGGCCATGACCTACGGCGGCGCACGGGGAGAAACGGCCGCTCAGATGGCAGATGCTTTAAATTTCGATCCTAATCAAGACAACTTTCACCCCGCCATGAGCGCATTCATCAAGGAACTGAACGACAGCGGATCAAAGGGCACTTACGAACTCTCCATCGCCAATGCGCTGTGGGGGCAGAAAGGGTTCAAGTTCCTGAGCAAGTTCATTGCTCTGACGCGAAACGATTACGGCGCCCCCTTTAAAAAGGTGGATTTCAGCGGCGAGACGGAGCAGGCTCGGCAGGCCATCAACGCTTGGGTTAAGAAGCATACAAAAGAAAAGATCAGGAATTTCATTAAAAGGGGTGTGTTATCTGATGTCACCAGGCTTGTCCTTACCAACGCCATCTACTTCAAAGGAACTTGGGAAGCGCAATTCGACAAGACGGACACCAAGGACTCACCTTTCGAATTGCGCTCGGGCGATTTGATTTATACGCCCTTCATGTCCCAGCGGGGGGAATTCAGATACCTGGAAAACGACAGATTCCAGGCGCTTGAGATGCCCTACGCAGGAGGCAGGCTGGCAATGGCTTTCTTCCTTCCAAAGCAGGTTGAAGGCCTGGCCAGGCTTGAGAAATCTATCTCGGCTGCAAAGCTCGAGCTCTGGCTCAATGCCATGAATTTGTTAGAGATCGATGTTTACTTGCCAAAATTTAAGTTCTCGTCAGGTTTCGACCTGGTTGACGCCCTCAAGAGCCTGGGCATGATCGACGCCTTCGGCCTCTCGGCCGATCTCACAGGAATGGTAGAAATACCGGATATCTTCATTTCCGCAGTAATCCATAAAGCATTCGTTGATGTAAACGAGGAAGGAACAGAGGCCAGCGGCGCCACTGGTGTGGTGATAGATTTTAAGGCCGCGCCGAACGCGTTCCGCGCCGATCACCCGTTCTTGTTCCTGATCCGGGATGTGGAGACGGGAGCCATTCTGTTCATGGGGCGAGTGACAAATCCGCAGGAATAGAGAGAACCTCGTCTGAGTGAAGTGCAAGCGGTTTCATCAACGCGTGACTGCTATCTTTGTCTTGGGCGGAGGGACAGCGCGTTGCGGCGCCTTGAGTCTCTCTGCCCTAGTCACGATGGGAAGCATGTCCACCGCGTCGGGCAATTACATCCCTGCGCTTTCTGCGGTTAAGCCATTGCTCCTCAGAAGCGGAATCCCGAACTTATATGGAAGCGCACGTCGCCCCCCAGGTCGTAGGCTATGTCGACTTTAGCGCCGATGATGGCGGCGAAAAGGAATCCGCCAGCTCCGATGCCGTAGTGGAAATCGGCGTCGCCGAGTTCCCGACCGTTGTCGAAGACCGCGCCGGAGTCGACAAAGAAGTGGATGCCGGCACGCCAGCGATCAAGGACTTTGGAAAGCGGTAAACGTATCTCTGCTGCGGCGAGCGCGATGTTGTCGCCGACGAAGTCGCCCGGCCCGTACCCTCGCAGCGTCGCGCTGCCGCCGAGGAACGGCTTGAGGTATGGTGCGAGAGCCCGGTCGGCCTCCTGATAGTAGAGTTGGAATGCAAACAAGACCTGCCCGAAGAGCCGCTTGAAGGCTCGCGCGTCAATGTTGAAGATGTTGGTGTTATCGCGTGAGCCGAGGTCGATTATCGCGGGCTCGAGATCGCCCAAAATAATCGGACCGTAACCCTCATAAGAAATCAACCGCCAGCCTACGCCGACGTAGACGGCATCCCCGGGTAGGTTTGCATCCCTTCGGGTGTCGAGGGCGAAATCTATCCCGAAGTCGGTGAACTCCTCGTCAAGTCCGCCGAACTTGACATCCGTCCATCCACCGCCGGCCCCAAGGGTGAAGAACCTCAGGCGCGTGGCAAATCGCGCGTTGAACTCGAGGCGATCGTCGGCGATTTCATAGTGAGGATTCTCCCTGCGTATCCTCCCGGCGTAGACATTGAGGCGGTTAACCATACGACCCAGATCGAACTCGCCGAGATTGAACTCCGCCTCGATGCCGGCCTGCCGTGTCCCGCCCCAACTCAGCGGGAAGTAGGCCTTGCTCAGCGGCAGGATATTAGAGTCGGCAAGGCCGAGGGGATCGATAATGGCTACACGTACGCCATAGGTAAGGCCGTACTCATCGCTTAGTCCAAGGATTGGGCCGAACATGAATTTGCTCGGCAGCGACACCTTCTCCTTGACGACAATGACGAGGGCCACGTCCCCGCTCTCGCCCAGCGATAGATAGCGCACGCGTACCTCGACTGACTCAAATCGCCCGCTGCGGCGCAACCTCTTTTCTATCTCAGCCACGGTGGAATCGGTAAATGGATCGCCCAGCGCGATACCGGCGAGCTCGACCAGACGTTTGTCGGGGGTTTCGTAATTGCCCAACGTGCGGATGGTAGCGATCTTCTGCTCTGCGAAGGCGAAACAAGAGAGGGCAAAGAATGCGAAAGAAACCAATATAAGAAGGGTGGGGATTCTCATCACTTACCCTCCTTGCGCGGCTCGAAGCGGAACTTAACCTTCACCTCGGCCTCTTTGTAATCGTAGAACCGTCGTGTGTAACGGATATAGAGGTCGCCATAGGCTGTGGTTGCCTGGCCGACGATCGCGATCTCCTCCGACAGCCAGACCTCACCGTATTGCTTGGCCATCTTCATTACACCACCGATCTCGCCGATCCGCACCATCCACTTGCCGGGCAGGAATCCGAAATCGAGGTTGTTCAGTGTCATCCGAACGATCTGGTGCTCCTCAGGGATGATCAACAGCGTGGCAGTCATCGACTTCTCAAGGCCGCGTTCGATCCTTTTATCCAGATCGTCATCGTCGTCATCCGTGCCTTCGTTGAACATTCCTTCCGGGTAGAACTCGATCACAACAACCTCACGGCTTTCATATTCCTGAGTGCCAGCGTAAACGAACTCACCCTTTTTGAAATCGAAACCGAAAAACTTGTCGCGATCGACGCCCTCGCCTGATTTCCTGCCTTTCTCCAAGGATTTGATGAATTTCTTCTCCTCTCTCTCTCGTTCGTCGTCAGGCACGGGAGCGCCATTGACCGAGACCGGGCTGCGCACGAGGTAGCCCTCCTTTACGTACCAGACGAACTCGCTGGTAAAGCCCTGCAACGGCGCGGCGCTGAAAGTGCCGCCGAACTCGAGCGTTTCCCGCTCGCTGAATATGTAATTGTACTGGTCATTCCAGTTGACGCTGCGCTTGCGCAGGACCTTCTCCATAAATGATTTAAGGTCTTCCTCGCCCGTGGTGGAGTTCCCCTGTTGATAAGCTTCCTCCGTCGCTCCAGGAGCTGACAGGGCCAGGAAGGGTATCGCAACTAAGGAAAACAAGATTCCCATCACAATAATCCTTCTCTAATTGTTTAATTGGATGCGCTTCCCCCGATCGTTGTATACGAACAACGGTCGTCGCTGGTTCGGTTAAGAGATAATACGGTGCGTCGCGACTCAATCTCCCCCGCTATGATTTGCATTTTATTGGACGGCCATCGGACGCAATTGGTTTTCCAGTGGAGAGTACAGAATAAGGGCCCAGGCAACCCTGCGGCACAGGCTAGGCCTTCCCTACCGCTGCTTCCTTCCGGACCTGACGGGGTTCAGGAGGCGTCCTTGCACAGGACCCGGGCCGTCATAGAGTTTAATGCAAAGAAAAGGGATTGCCAATCGGATCGTGCGCTCGGCTTGTCCTGCGCTATTCCTCTTCGTCGAGCTGATAGCGTCGATTACGGATGCGTGTGAGCTCGCGGTGGACCAGATCGATTTTCTCGTCGCCGAGTAACGGGAAGAAAACACGCGCTCGGCGCACCTGCTCCGGATCTATCTCGGCCACAAGCAGCTCTTCTTCCTGGTGGTCCGCGCGCGCGATCACGCCTCCGGTCGGGCTGATTACACGGCTCCTGCCCGAGAAGGCGATGCCATCCTCGTAACCGACCCGGTTAGCGTAGATCGTGTAAACGCCGTATAGCTGGGATGAGATCCTGGCCATACGCTCGGAAATGTCGGCTGATGTGATTTCGTCCGGCAGCGTCATGCCGCGAAGCGGCGTATTGCTCATGTAGGCGTGGACGACCGCGCCATCCTGCGCGGCGAGATAGACGCTGGATGGGTGCCAGTAGTCTTCGCATAAAAGAACTGCCATGCGTCCGTTTTTCGTGTCGAACGCCCTGAAGCTCGAGCCCGGGCTGAAGTACCTCTCTTCATCAAACATACCGTAGGTGGGCAGGTATACCTTGCGGTGGACGGATTTTAATTCCCCTGACTCGAAGTAACCCGCGGAGTTGTAATAGATATAATTGTCACCCTCCTCCACGAATCCTGCCAGAATCGCTATCCTCTCACTGGCCCGCTCCAACTCCCTTAGAATTTCCGACCCCCCCACCCTCTGTGCAACATCCGCCGTAAGGTCCTTAAGCAAATATCCTGTCAGGCTCAACTCCGGAAATACAATTAGCGAAGCACCAAGCTCAACCGCGTAATCCACGCCTCTTAAATGAAGCTTCAGATTGCTTTTTAACTCTCCCAACTTCGGCGAGATCTGTGCTATCGAGACCAGCGGTTTGCTTTTCGCCATCCGTTTCCTCCTCCATCAAGAGGGTGCTTGAGATTATAGCATAGCTACTGATTTAACCTCCGTGCTGGAACTTTACAATCGCACCACATTTTGTATGCTGTGATTGGCATTTTTCTCTTGCCCTGCAAACTCCTCCATGCTAGCTTTTACTATTGGCTCTGGTTTTATTTGGCAGGTTGTATGGGGGGGTAAATTTTGACACTTCCTTCCCCCAGCCGTGATGACTGAGTTTTCCACAGCTGTTGATACAATTGTGGAAAACTCATTATGATGTAACGGCTGTCGACGGTAACTTATTTAATCTCAATAGATTAAAACCATCACTGCCGTGGAAAACCTTTTTGGCAACGATGCCAGTAACGTCTCGTTTTTTCAGCACTTTGGCTGCGAAGCGGTGATAATTTTTTCACTGAATTGGTAAATTTAGCATGAATCCATGGGACTCTGTACTATTACAATTAGAAAATAATCTCCCGCCTGAGGAGTACGGCACTTGGTTTCAACCCGCTACGTACGTTCGACATACAAGCGACTGCCTGACGATCAAAGTCCCCAATAAATTGTTCTCGAGCGTCATCCGCGAACGATATTACGACGACATCATTACAGCGCTCAGCGATATAGGCTACGAACGTACCGCAATCGAAATACTTGACAGCGACGAGAGCTGTGCGGATGGTAAAAATCCCCAGAAGCAATCCGTTGAAAAGCCCGCTTTGAATCCTCGCTATACTTTCAGCAGTTTCGTTGTGGGTAACAGCAATGAGTTCGCTCATGCCGCAACCGCGGCGGTCTCCGAGAACCCCGGCAAGCGCTACAACCCACTTTTCATCTACGGCGGCGTCGGACTCGGCAAGACACACCTGATGCAGGCGGTCGGCAATGACATCATAAACAGCAAGCCGGGTCTGCGAGTTGCCTACATGAGCTGTGAGTATTTCGTCAACGACCTGATAAGCTCGATTCGCTTCGATAGGACTTACCAATTTCGCAGTCGCTACCGTAACATCGATGTACTGATGATCGACGACATACAGTTCCTCGCCGGCAAGGAACGCACGCAAGAGGAGTTTTTCCACACGTTTAATGCGCTGCACGATGCTCATAAGCAGATCATCATTTCGTCCGACAGGCCTCCGCGGGAAATTCCAACTTTAGAGGAACGCCTCCGTAGCCGCTTCGAGTGGGGACTCATCGCCGACATCCAGCCTCCCGAGTTAGAGACCAAGATCGCCATACTGCACCGCAAGGCCGAAGAAGAAGGAGCTTATCTCCCGGAGGATGTAGCAGCACTCATCGCCAGGCGAGTGCGCAGCAACATCAGGGAGCTTGAGGGATGCCTGATACGGCTGGTCTTCTACAGTTCTCTGACCAACAGGGAAATAACTCTTGCAATGGCGGAAGAGGCTCTCGCCGATCTGCTCGAACCTAGCGATAGAGTCATCACGATCGACGAGATTCAGAAGAAAGTTGCTGAATACTACAGTATTTCGACCCGTGAGCTTACCGGCAACACCCGAACAAAAAACCTGACTCGTCCCCGTCAGGTTGCGATGTACCTGTGCAAGCAGTTGACATCGCACTCCCTGCCGGAAATCGGCGGTCGATTCGGCGGCAAGCACCACAGCACCGTGATCCACTCCTTGCGCAAGATCGAGGACCTCCGCAAGAATGACGACTCACTGAACTCCGCGATTAACAGCCTCGTAAACGTTCTTTCCTAGAAGCGGCGTTACTGCTAGCTACTTCACGGCAACGGTTGAAAAACCCGGCCGCTTTCTGTTGATAACCTGTTCACAACACGCTAATTCAACAAATATCTGATGAAAAACTGTTGAAACTGCTGTGGAAACTGTTGAAAAACCACATGTCCAAAACCCTGTTAACAAGCTGTTGGTGGACCCGGTCACAACTGTTGAGCGATGTTACAAAGAAACTGTGTTTCTTGCGCTCGACAATCCATCCACGGTAATATACACAGGTATTTAACAGCAGCTCGGTTTCTCCTGGTTAAATCAGAGCGGACTGAAACCGCCGCTGCAGAACATGATAGGAAGAAATGGATTGATGTACTGTCTTCCAATCCACAATTCCACAGTCGCTACTACTACTACTGGATTGTACCCGTTGCATAAAAAAAGGGTTTATCAGCAGTAGCGGCTTTAGTCATCTTGTAAGGGGTGTGCCGAAATGCAGTTTGTTGCCAAGAAACAAAAAATCCTGGACGAGATCTCCCTGATTCAGGGAATCGTTGAGAAGCGGAGTACTCGTCCGATTCTGGCAAACACGCTTCTTGAGACTGACGATACCAGCGTCAAGGTCTATGCAACCGACCTTGAAGTTGGGCTCAGCTCTCGTTTTGAGGCTGGAATCGGCACAGCCGGCTCAATCACGGCTCCTGCGCGGAAGCTTGCCGATATCGTGAGGCTTATGCCCGAGGATGCCGACATCAGCGTAGAGATGACTGAGAATAACTATCTCCGGATAACGTGCGGCAAGATCGAGTACAAGCTTGCCGGTGCTCCAAAAGCTGATTTCCCGGCCGTTCCCAAGTACGACTTTGCCGATGGGGTGAAGATACCCGCGCAGACTCTCAAGGAAATGATTAACAGAACGATTTTCGCCATCACTACCGAGGAGACCCGCTATGCGCTTAATGGAGCGCAGCTGTCGTTAGAAGCCGGAAAAATAAGGATGGTCTCCACCGATGCGCACAGGTTGTCTTTCGTTGAGCACCCGTTTGCAGAGTACGATGGCGAGGCGATGGATATCCTGGTGCCGCGCAAAACCGTAGCCGAGCTGCGCATGCTGATCGGTGAAAAGCCAGAGAGTGTGGAATTTGGCCACAGCGAGAACCACCTGTTCTTTCGAGTCGGAGGCCGCACGCTCGACAGCCGCATGCTGGAAGGACAGTTTCCGAATTACGAAAAAGTCATCCCGAAAGAAAACGACAAGAGCATAACAATTAATCGTGAAGTCCTTGCAGAGGCGATCAACCGCGTGGCTCTTCTCAGCCACGAGACGTCGAAGGCAGTCCGCCTCCACTTCATGCCGGGAGGCATGATTCTCTCCTCGTCGAACCCTGAGATGGGCGAGGCGAAAGAGGAGATAGATGCGAAATATGACGGACCGGAAATGCGCATAGGCTTCAACTCGAAGTACCTGAGCGACTTTATTGCATCGCTTGATACCGATGAAGTGATCATGGAATTGCGAGATGAGGCGGGCGCCGGTTTGATGCTTCCTGCCGGAGATGATTCCGGTGTTTACAAATATGTCATCATGCCTATGCGTATATGAAAGAGGTAGCATTTAGTTTTAATACAGTTCATCCGAACGAGCTTTTTTGGCTTGATGTTCACATCATATCTTGCACCAGGTTAGTTATTGCGGACTACCGGGTTGGGCGGCAACGCCCTGAAGCTCATGGTCCCGCGCCCTTTCGCGGGAGCGCAGTCTGTAATAAAATAGCGTGGCTGTTTACACGTTGAGATAAGGCATCATGTGCGCAAAAAAGAAAAAAGCTGAAACAGAGTACACAGGCCAAAGCATCCAGATTCTTAAGGGTCTCAGCGCCGTACGCAAGAGGCCCGCGATGTACATCGGCTCGACCGGGTCGATGGGCCTTCACCAGCTGGTCTACGAGGTTGTCGACAACAGCGTTGACGAGGCGATGGCGGGTTCTTGCGACGAAATCGAGGTGGTGATTCACATCGACAACTCGGTGACAGTAAGGGACAACGGACGTGGGATACCCGTCGACATGCACGCCACCGAGAAGATACCGGCAGCTACGGTGGTGATGACTTACCTCCACGCAGGCGGCAAGTTCGACAATAAAAGTTACAAGGTGTCCGGTGGACTGCACGGCGTTGGCGTCAGCGTCGTCAACGCGCTGAGCGAATGGCTCGATATGGAGATCCGACGCGACGGCGCGGTCTGGCACCAGCGGTTCGAGCGAGGCGAGCCGGTTGTCAAGCTGACGAAAACCGGCAAAATGAAAAAAGCCGGTCGCGCGGGCACCGTAATCACATTCAAGCCTGACAGCGATATCTTCGGAGAGATCGAATACTCGTTCGAGACGCTGAGCGAGCGATTACGCGAGATGAGCTTCCTCAACTCAGGGCTCAAGATAAAGATTACTGACGATCGCCAGGAGGGCAAGGAGAACGAGTTCCAGTACAAGGGCGGAATCGCCAGCTTCGTCAGCCACCTCAGCCGTAACAAGAGAGTGCTTCATAAAAAGCCGATCTACCTGTCCAAGGAAGTTGACGGCGTAATTGTTGAATGCGCCATTCAGTACAATGAAGGCTACCAGGAATTAGTTTTCTCCTTCGCCAACAACATCAACACCAAGGATGGGGGCAGCCATCTGGCGGGTTTCCGCTCGGCACTGACGCGCACGATAAACAACTACGGAAAGAGTTCAGGCCTGTTCAACAAGGCCAAGGCGTTACCCAGCGGCGACGATGTTCGCGAAGGGGTCATGGCGGTGGTTTCGGTGAAGCTGCCTAATCCGCAGTTCGAGGGCCAAACAAAGACGAAGCTTAATAATGATATCAAGGGTCTCGTAGAGGCTGCGATAAACGACGGCGTAGGCACATATTTCGAAGAAAATCCTTCGGTAGCACGCAGGATTGTATCCAAGAGTCTTGAGAGCGCCAGGGCACGAGAAGCCGCACGTAAAGCGCGTGATCTGACGCGTCGGAAGGGATTGCTGGAGGTAAGCGCACTGCCAGGTAAACTTGCCGACTGCCAAGAGAGGGATGCGACGGCTGCCGAGATATTCCTGGTTGAAGGAGACAGCGCCGGAGGCAGCGCCAAGCAGGGACGCGACCGTCGCTTCCAGGCAATCCTGCCGTTGCGCGGCAAGATCATCAACGTTGAGAAAGCACGCTTCGATAAGATTCTCGCTCACGAGGAGATTCGCACAATAATAACAGCGCTAGGCGCGGGTGTTGGCAAGGATGACTTCGACGCGAGTAAGCTGCGCTATCACAAGGTGATCATCATGACCGACGCAGATGTGGACGGCTCCCACATCCGCACGCTGCTGCTTACGTTCTTCTTCAGGCAGATGCCCGAGCTAATAGAGAGCGGTTATATCTACATAGCCCAACCACCGCTATTCCGTGTCAAACGTGGAAAGAAAGTCGAATACATAGAAAACGAGGTGAAGCTCGAGGGCTTCCTGATGGACATCGCCGCCGACGAGATAACTGTTACGATTGAGGGAACCGGCGAGGAGATCCGCGGAGCGATGCTGAGGCGGAAACTGGAGAAGCTGAGCGAGTATCGCCGCCTGTTCGACCGCGCGATGATGCGCGGCGTCCATCCGCGAGCGATCAAGCTATTGCTTAAGGGGGATGTGCGGTACAAGACAACGTTTGCCGATGCTGATAAAGCGAAAGAACTGAGCGACATGCTTGGTGCTGATTCCGAGCTTCGTCTGATCGAGACGCGCTTCGATGAGGAGCATGGGCTGCACGAGCTCGTGATGACCGAATCTCTCAACGGCAAGAGGCCGTTCGTGATTAACTTCGAGTTCGTAGGAGCGGCGGAATACCAAGCGTTGTTAAAGGTCTACAAGGAGACCGAGGAGTTCGACAATCCGCCTTATTTAGTGACCGATGGCAAAACGATCCTGCGCAGCGAAAGCAAGGCCGACCTGCTCAATCACGTGTTCGAGTTGGCGAAAAAGGGGATGGTTATCCAGCGATATAAAGGACTCGGCGAGATGAATCCTGGTCAGCTGTGGGAAACGACGATGAACCCGGAGATCAGGACGCTGTTACAGGTGAATATCGACGACGCGGTCGGCGCCGACGAGATATTCACAATTCTGATGGGCGATGAGGTCGAGCCGCGACGTAGCTTTATCGTCAAGAACGCGCTTTATACTTCCAATATAGATATCTGATTCCGTCAGCGGGCGTCATTCACTGGAGACGATATCCTTGTCCCTCTTAACGTTTTTTAGTGGCCGAGCGACCAGTCCGCTACGGCTGAATTTGTCAATCAATTCTTCGTTGCGAATGACTATCTGAAGCAGCGCTTCGAAGACATCAGGCGCGAACCAGTTGATATCGGTGGACATCTCGATCAGCGCTGGTATCGACTTTTTCATTTTGCCGTAATTGCGGTCGGAAGTGATGGCATCGTAGATCTCGGCGGCCGCGGCAATGCGCGCGAACGGATGGATCTCTTCACCCTTCAGTCCGTCGGGGTAGCCGCCTCCGTCGAAGCGCTCGTGATGTCCCCTGACGATTAGCTGTACCTCTTCGGGCAGGCCGTGCTTGCGCACGAGTTCGCAACCGAGCATTGGGTGCGCCTGAACGGCTTCGTATTCGCTATTGGTTAGAGGGCCCTTTCTGTTTACCAGCTCAGAATCGATCAGCGTCAGGCCTATGTCATGCAGCAAGCCGCCGAGGCCCAGCAGAAACAACTTCTCACGATCCTTTCCCAAGAGTTTTTCACCGAGCAGCAGGCAGAAGGTAGCGACATTGATACCGTGAGAGAAGGTATAGGTATCGGTGGACGAGATAGCGAAGAGGCAGCTGGCGGCGCTGGTCGAGTTGAGAATGAGGTCAGTGTGCGACTGGACAAAAGACTTGGAATGCTTGATGGCTTCGCCGCTGCGGGGGTCGTTCAGAAGTAGGCTGATTACACGTTTGCCGATTCCGTGGATTATCTTGGCCTTCTCGTCACTGGAGATACTGAAATTTGTAATGATGCGATCGATGCGCTCGAAGGTGTAATCGTAGTAGCTGTCCATATCATCGCTACTGATGTAGAAGACCCTGTTGGTTCCCTGAAGCAGCTTCTTATGGTGTTCGGTGAGCTCGAAGCCAGCGCGACAGAAGAGCACAAGACGGTCATTCCTATCTGTTGCATAGAGGTCGAACGGCACCAACCCTGTTTCGATTGAAGCGGCGGAGATGGTTCTTGCATATCTCTTGGGCACACGGATACCTCATGAGAAGCGATGTAACACAATGCTACGCCCGCATAACAAATATAATATATTTCAAGCGGGATTTCAGGATGAGGGGCCACTTTCCCGGCTTGTTGGGCTGTGGGTTGGTCAGCGATAGATAACGACCGGCGCTTATGCTGGATGGAAGCTGCCAGCCAGTTTGTTCGCTTGGAAATCGTGAACCAGGTCCATGTTGCGCAAGACGCTTTGCAGCAGCGCGTTGAAAGCTCCTTGGTCGATGTGCGGTTCAGTGGCTGCGATCTCATGGAGTGCTTCAAGCGGCGTCATCTTAGATTTATAAGGTCTGTCTGACGTCAGTGCATCGTAGATGTCGGCAACGGAGACGATGCGTGCCGTCGGATGGATCCGCCAGCCCTTGAGGCCGTCGGGGTAGCCGCTGCCGTCGAGGCGCTCGTGATGGTGACGCCCCGCATCGGCAATCGGCTTTGGCAGGGAGTGTTCACGGATGATTTCATAGCTGAAGAGTGTGTGACGCTTCATTACCTCCCACTCCTCAGCGTCAAGGCAGGTTTCCTTCTCCAGGATATTTTGATCTATGCGCGACTTGCCCACATCGTGCAGAAGGCCTGACATCCCGAGCTCCCACAGCTTTTGCTTGTCGTCACCGAAGAGCTTTTCGCCGAGCATGATGCAGAATGTGCAGACGTTAATGCTGTGGGAGAAGGTATAGGAATCGAAGGCAGAGAGTTCGAACATATTGGCGGCGGCCTCAGGCGAGGAGAAAATAAGCGCAACCTGGCTCTCCACGAGGCGGCGCGAACTGTTCATCACAGAGCCGCTGCGCGGATCTTCCATCAGGCGCTTGACGGTACGCTTGCCGACGCCATAGACGATCATAGCTTTGTCGCTCACCCGGATTTCCGGATTGTTGACAATATTTTCGATTCTATCGGAGGCGTATTCGAGATATCTGTCCTTGTCGTCGGAGGTGATATAGAAAACCCTCTCCAACTCCTTGAGAATGCCTTTGCGCTTGGGGGTGTAGATGAGTCCCTTGCGCAGGTAGAGAGTGGCGCGACCGTCGTCGCCTTTGGTGTATAGGTTGAACGGCACCAGCCCCGGTTCGATCGAGGCTGCTGTGATTGCGGTAAATCGCTGTTTAGCCATCGGTTCAACCAAAGCGCTTTGCTGGGCAACGAGCAACAGTTTCCGGCGGAACATCCTCAACGTGTTGTCAGCACCGTGTGATCATTGCTATCCGCCGACATTCTCCTTTTTTGGGCACCCGGTTGTGAACCTGATATTTATTACCCCTGTGTTGGCCGAGCCGCAGGCTTTTCCGGCGGCGGCACCGAGCTGCCTTCTTGCTTAATTGCTAGCAATGCTGCGGTAATTTTTCCGCCGTCGGGAAGCTCTTCCCCGTTTTTTACGGAGGCGGCGCGCTTGGAGGCTTCGTATACCTCCTGGCGGAAGCCTCGTGGAATGTGCTGGTCGCAGAACGTGCTTATCAACTGATCATTCCGAAGCACGATATCCAATAGTGCACCGAACACTTCGAGATCGTAGGCTTGGATCTCCTTTGCAATCGTTGTTAGGGCGTGCAGATGTGAGGATTGTTTTCTGTATATTCTGTCGCTGGTGAGAGCGTCGTAGACGTCAGAGATGGCCGCAATGCGGGCGAAGGGGTGTATCTCATCGCCCTTGAGGCCATCGGGGTAGCCGCTGCCGTCGAGGCGCTCGTGATGGCTGCGGCAGATTGCCAGGATCGGCTCCGGCATCCCTATCTCGTTGACAATTTCATAGCCGTAGATGGTGTGTTTTCTGATCTGCTCGAGTTCCCTGTCCGTAAGCTTTGCGGGCTTGAAGAGGATTCGAGGGTCAATCTTCGACTTGCCGATATCCAGCAGAAGCCCACCCATACCAAGCAGTGAGAGCACCTCGTCTTCCGCTCCGACGAGCTTCTCACCCAGCAGCAAGCAGAAGATGCTGGTGTTGATGCTGTGAGAGAAGGTGTACGGATCGAGCGACGAGAAGGAGAACAGGTTGCTGGCCGCCTCGGTCGAGAAGAGGATGAGGTCCCGGAAGGTGTCGACGACCCTCTCTGATTCCTGCAGGCTAACTGCGCTGGCGGGATTGTCGAGAAGGTTACGGACAGTGCGCTTGGCGATGCCGTGTGTGATGTTGGCTTTGTCGCTGATACGGATTTCGGGGTCGCTGATGATGTTATCGAGACGCTTGTGGGCATAGTCGAGGTATGCTTCGTAGTCGTCGCCTCCGATGTAAAATCCCCGGTCGCGGTTTTTGAGCACCCCTATGTGTTTCTCGGTAATCGGGTAGCCCGCTTTACAGAAGAGGACAAGGCGGCCTTTGTGATCGGGAGCATAAAGATTAAAGGGGATGGTACCCAGCTCGATTGAACCTGCCGCAATCGTCGTCATGAACTGTTTATACACTACGTTTTCCCTGGCCGAATGTTGGGCTACCGGCTTTGAGTGCAACGAAAAGCAAAATTTATCGTTAGTATGGCCCAATTATAAGTAATTTATGCACATTTCTCAACCGTTTCGAACCAACTGATGGACAATCATTGAGCGATCTTGCCCCGTAGAGAGCATAAGATCAAGATAAAAAGCTGTTATTGTGAGGGGAGCAGGCTATTAGAAACCGGTTCTTTGGGCTGCCAAACTGGAATTGATGTGCCGCGTGGCAGCCGCGATATCTTGCGTCTTTATCCGTTTCGCCAGGAAGCCCTCAATCAGCCTGTCATCCCTCAGGACGATGCGCAGGAGCGCGTGGAAAACTTTGGTGTCGTAACGCTTGATTTTCTGAGCCATGATTGACAGGGCCTGCAAGTGCGGCATTTTTGCGTGCTGCTCGCGATCCGAGGTCATGACATCGTAGGCATTTGCGACAGAAGCGATACGAGCAAAGGGGTGTATCGCATCGCCGCTGAGGCCGTCGGGGTAGCCCGTCCCATCCGACATCTCATGATGGCTGCGTGCGATCGCAACGACCGATCGTGGCATCTTGTGTCCCCCCATAAGATCGGCACTGAGAGCGGGATGGCGCCTGATCTCAGTGGCCTCTTTCTCCGTGAGAGGCGTCCGCTTGAGTAGCAGGCGAGCGTCGAGCTGTGTCTTCCCGAGGTCGTGCAGGAGACCACCAAGTCCGAGCTGGTGCAACTCCTCCTTGGATTCTCCAAACAACTGCCGCCCAAGGAGGATGCAGAAAGTACTAACATTGATGCTGTGGGAAAGGGCATAGGGATCGGCAGCCGAGAGGGCAAAAAGATGTACGGCAGCATCAGGTGAGCCCAGGATTAGTTCGATCTGGGAATCGATGAAGCGCCCGGAGCGATTTACAGACTCGCCGCTGCGCGGGTCGTCGAGCAGCTTCCTTACTATGCGTTTACCTACTCCGCGTACTATTCTCGCTTTCTCTCCCGGCAGAATTGTCTCGCTTACGATGATCTCCTCGATTCGATCGAAGGCGTAGTCGAGATAGGAGTCGATGTCGGCGCTGCTTATATAGAAAATGCGGTCGCTGCGCGCCAGCGCTTCCATGTGCCTTGGAGAGATTGCAAAGCCTGAGCGGCAGAACAGCACCATGCCTCCCGTGCTGCTCTTGGCATAGAGGTCGAACGGTATGTTCCCGAGCTCGATCGAGCCTCCGGCTATTGTGGTAAGGACTATTTTTGACAAAACAAAGCGACCCCGGCCCTTTGGTCATGGCGTTCAAGATAGATTATTACAACAATTACCGGACGTTTTCGTGCGCTTTTTCACTTTGATTGACATAAATGGACACGCTCCCGCTGAGGCGAAAGAGGAGCGTCGACGGCATAGTCAAGCGGGTGCTGAAGAGGCTATAATGTGCGGATCGAAGGATGGGAGAATATGCCGGAATACATGCAGGGCACCAAGATGCCAGTCAACATCGAAGATGAGATGCGCAAGTCCTATATGGACTATGCGATGAGCGTGATTATCGGTCGCGCGCTACCCGACGTGCGCGACGGCCTCAAGCCCGTCCACCGGCGCGTGCTTTACTCGATGCAGGAATCGGGCGTTACCTATAACCGCCCCTTCCGCAAAAGCGCACGCATCGTGGGCGACGTGATGGGGCGCTATCACCCCCATGGCAACGATGCCATCTATGACGCGGTAGTCAGGTTGGCGCAGGATTTCTCAATGCGCTACCCGCTGATTGACGGGCAGGGAAACTTCGGGAGCATCGACGGCGACGAGGCAGCGGCAATGCGCTACACCGAAGTCCGGATGCAACGCCTCGCCGGCGAACTGCTGAATGACATCGACAAGGACACCGTCAGCTTCACGCCGAACTATGATGACAGCCTTTTAGAACCTACCGTCCTGCCATCGTCTCTCCCGAACCTGTTGTGTAATGGGTCCAGCGGAATCGCTGTCGGGATGGCCACCAACATACCGCCCCACAACCTCAACGAGATTATCAACGCGCTGGTCGCGCTGGCGAACAATCACGAGATCACTATCGAAGAGCTTATCAAAATCGTCCCCGGACCGGACTTTCCCACTAGCGGATTCATCTGCGGCTCCGAGGGAATCAGGTCGGCATACAGGACCGGCAGGGGCACGATTCAGATCAGAGCGCGCGCCGCGATCGAGAAGGATGCCAAGCGCGACCGCACGCGCATCTTAGTCACCGAGCTGCCGTATCAGGTCAACAAGGCGCGCTTGCTGGAGCGCATAGCCGAGCTGGTGCGCAGCAAGAAGATAGAGGGAATATCAGACCTGCGCGATGAGAGCGACCGCGACGGCATGCGCGTCGTCATCGAGCTGAAGCGTGGCGAGGTGCCGGAGGTTATCCTCAACCAGCTCTATAAGCACACGCAACTGCAAGTTTCTTTCGGCATCATTCTGCTCGCAATCGACGGCAGGCAGCCGAGAGTGTTCAACCTCAAGACGGCGCTGGAGGCCTTCCTCGGCCACAGGCGCGAGGTGATCATCCGCCGAACCCTGTTTGAGCTTCGCAAGGCCGAGGAAAGGCTGCACATCCTCGAGGGCCTGATGGTTGCGGTCGACAACATCGACGAGGTGATCGAGTTGATCCGGAGTTCTGCCGATCCCAGCGAGGCGCGGACGGGACTTATGGAGCGCTTCGAGCTCAGCGAGAAGCAGGCCCAGGCGATCCTCGACATGCGGTTGCAACGCCTTACGGGCCTGGAACGCGAAAAGATCGCGGCCGACTACCACGAGACGAAACAACTTATTGCCACCCTCGAGGAGTTGCTGGCCAGCGAAGAGAAGCAGCGCGAAATGATCATAGGCGAACTACAAGATCTGACAAAGCGCTATGGTGATCCCCGCCGGACAGAAATCGTAGGCGCAGCCAGCGATCTGAACGTAGAAGACCTGATCAAGGAAGAGCCGATGGTTATCACCATCACCAACAGCGATTACATCAAGCGCACAGCGGTGACAACATATCGCAAGCAACGCCGCGGCGGCAAGGGTCGCATCGGCATGCTGACCAAGGGCGAGGACTGGGTGAAGCACCTCTTCATTGCCTCGACCCATGATTACATCCTGATTTTCACGCAGCAGGGCCAGGTGTACTGGCTCAAGGTCCATGAGCTCCCCGAGGTGGGTGCGGCCGGCAAGGGCAAGCCGATAATAAATCTCATACAGATCGACAAGGGAGACAACGTTGCCTCGGTCATCAGCGTTCAGAATTTCAACGAGGGCCGCAACGTTGTGATCGTCACCCACGGCGGGCAGATCAAGAAGACCCCGCTCAGCGCCTTTTCTAATCCCCGTTCCAGCGGCATCATTGCCATCGGCCTGCGTAAGGGAGACAGCGTTCTCGATGCGAGGCTGTCCGACGGCAAGAGCTACGTCGTGCTATCCACACGGGACGGCAAGGCAATCCGTTTCAAGGAAGGCAATGTGCGGGAGATGGGCCGAACGGCTCAGGGCGTGCGTGGGATCTCTCTGCGCGGCAAGGACAAGATTGTCGGGATGCTTGTCGTCGGCGACCAGGGCGCACTGCTGACGGTATCCGAAAACGGCTTTGGCAAGCGCACGTCGATCGGGGATTACCGCATCACCGGCCGAGGCGGGCTTGGTGTTGCAAACCTCAAGACGTCGAAGAAGACAGGCAAGGTAGTTGGCGTGGAGTTCGTGAACGAGGACGATGAGGTGATTTTAATTAGCGCGGCAGGCAAGATTTTACGGACGCGCGTAGGGGACATGAGGAAGATCGGACGTGCGACTCAAGGCGTGAGGGTGCTCGATCTTGAGGGTAAAGACACCGTTGTCGCGATTGCCAAGGTGGTTGAGCGCGATTAGGAGCGCCGGAACGTGCGAAGCAAGCTGATTATCGCTGCCGTGGTGGGGGCTGTCGCCGTCGCCGTGGTGCTGTTTCTACTTTTGGGCTTCGACGGTGTCGGCAACCTCATGCGGCAGGCGGCCGAGCTGAGGGAGGCCGGAGATTTCGAGAAAGCAGCTGACCTCTACTGGCAGGCGGCGATGATGAACCCCGACTCGCCGGTGGCGGCCGAGGCTCTTTACGAGGCCGGGTTTACATATTATGTCGTTGGCATACCCAAAGCAGTCGGCGAGCGAAAGCAATCCGAGCTTTCGAAAGCCGCCGAGCAAGCCTTTACTAGATTGATAGATAGGTACTCCGAGAGCAGCTACGTCAAACAAGCCAGGCTTGAACTCGGGGAACTCTATATGGACAGCGAAGAGTACGACAAGGCAATTGAGCAGCTGGAGGCGGTGGTCGGGAGCATTGAAGAACCACAGGAACGTCAGGGCGTGTGCTTGGACATGGCTAGGTGCTATGAGAGATTAGGCCGCATCGAGCTGGCCATTGGCCGCCTGAAAGATATCATCAACCTGAGCCTGGCGGGTGAAGAGTTTGAGCAGGCGCACCTGATACTGGCGCGCTTCTACCACGAGGCTGGCCTGCATGAGCAGGCCGTCATCCTGCTCAATCAGCTGTTGCTCGGCCCGATTTCCCATCACACCAAACAAGCCGCCCACAGCAGGCTGGCTGGCTACCTGCTGGAATTGCACCGCTTTGAGGATGCCATGGCCGCCCTCGATCGGGTAGAGGTGAATTCGTCAAATCGGGCGATGATAAACGACCTGCGCGACAGGATCAGGCGCCGGAGCAATCCGGGCCCTGCGCGATGACGCACAGCTAATGCATGGGCGGATTGTAACTTCGATTACTGTTGCATCATCTCCCGCAAGGGATAAAATGGCGGCGAGGTGATTCTGAATTGAAGCTCTGTAAACTGCCTCGGGGGATAAAATCATGAGAAATAGTTTGATTGTAGCAGCGCTTGCCGGAGTGATATTGATGGCCGGTTGCGGAGGCGAACGCCCTGTCGATAGTCGCGAATTTCTTGTTGGCGCAGTGCTTTCGCTGGACGGCACGTACAGCCACTACGGAATGTCGATCCAAAAAGGTATCGAGCAGGCGATCGAGGAGATCAACAGCGATGGTGGCATCAACGGCGCGCAGTTCAAGGTCAATATCAAGAACTCGCGCAGCACAGGAGATGGAGCTGCCGCCGCGATGAACGAGCTCGCAGACGCGGGGTACGAAATCATCATCGGCGCCGAGACGACCGACCTGACGGCTGAACTGATACCTCTCGCCGCCAGCAAGCAGGTAATTCTGATGACGCCGTCAGCCACATCGCCCAGCCTGCGCCGGATCAAATCCAACGGCTACTTCTTCAGGATATGTCCGACCGACGACAACGAGGCGCAAAAGATCTATGAGGAACTTAGTCGAGCCCACCCGCGTTTTCCCTTCATCAAGCGCTCCGTCAAGCGTTTGCTGGTGTTGGTGCTGCGCAACAACGCCTACAGCGACGGACTGTGGGGCGCATTCGGCAGCGAGCTGATTCAGAACGAGGAGTTGCAGTACGAGAACATTTACTTCGAGCATGATGCAGTGCAGGAGGAACCCGGCGAGGGCGGATACAACGAAAAGATGGAGGAGATTATCGCGAAGGCTGCTGAGTACCGGGTCTCCGAAGAGAACCCAGAGGAGACTCCTGCGGTTGTGATATTCGCGTTTGCCGACGACATACAAAAGCTCCTTCGCGCCTTCAAGCGCGAGGGTTTCAATCTGAATCTCTACAGTTCTTCCTCGGTTGATACCAACTCATTCCTCAGCGGTGCGGCAGAGTACGCCGAAGGGCTTGTTTTCCCGCGCATTTTCGATCCGAACAGCACCGACAATCCGAAGATCGTCGATTTCGTCGCAAAGTACAAGGCCAAGCACGGCACCGAGCCGGATCTCTACGCAGCATATGGTTACGACAGCGCCAGACTCATTGCGCTTACCCTGAGGCGCGAGAGCATAGAGGATTACCTGGCCGAGCCGCGCAATTTCCGCTTACAGATGAACGATGAGCGCTTTGACGGTCTCACGGGTCGGGTCGATTTCAGCCAGCAGGACAACGAGGTCATTAAGAATTTCCTGCTCTTCAAGATCACCAACGGTGTGCCTGTATTTATTGACGAACTCGAGGACAGACTCGAGATGGAGAAGTACCGCGAGATGCGCGAGTTGCGCAACCGGCAAGGCGTAGGCGAATAATCAGGAGACGGCCTCACCAGAACTCGATTAAGCCGCGACGCAGGGGAGTAATTCCCTGCGTTTTCTCTTTAAACGTTTGTTTCATATGAGCAGGAACGACAAGACACTCTTTGGACTCCTCGCTGCCGGCTGGCGGCTGCCGCAGTTTCTCGACCGGCGCTTGAGAGAGCATGGCGTGGCCCGCGCTGTCGGCGACGGGGAGCCGGCGGCTGCGCTGATTGCCGCTTCCCTGCTGCGGCTTGGCTGGCAGAAGTTGTTGCTGGTGGTGCCTGAATCGCGGGGCCTCCAGGGCCGGGCAGACGAGCTGCGGACCATACTCGATCTGATGGGCCAGAGCGGCGTTACGGTTGCGACCCTTCCGGAGCCCTCTCGGTCGCCGGCGGATGAGCTGCCGATTCACCCACGCATCGGGATAGCCCGTGCGGAAGCCGCAGCCCAACTTTTCGGAGAGGGACCGGCTGCCGTGATCGCGCCGGCGGGAGCGCTGCGGTGGGGTATTGTAGCGCCGGATCGTTTTCACCGCATGAGCGTGACACTCAGGACCGGTGGCGAGATTGACCGCGACGCGCTGGGAGCCGAGCTGGTGCGCTTGGGTTACGTCCGGCGCCAGCTTGTTGCCGAGCCGGGCGAGTTCGCGCTGCGCGGTTACGTAGTTGATGTCTGCTCGCCCGAACGCGGCTTGCCGGTTAGGGTGGAGCTCATCGGCGACAAGATCGAAACGCTTAGGTTCTTCAACCCGGCAGATCAGCGCTCACAAGCCTCCGTCGGCGATTATCGGATTGTACCCTTGCGCAGCCTGCCTTTGGATGCCGGGGAAGAAGCGATTCTACGGGCCGGCCTGAAAGCACGCAAGGGGATTGACGAAGAGACGAGCGAGTTTCGCCATGACATGCTGCACCGCGGCGAGGAGGGGCCGTGGTTGTGGCTCGAGCCCTCGGCCCGCGCGGCCGCGGCGGATTTCGGGGAAGCCTTGCCCGATAACGGCGTAGCCCTTCTGGCTGGGGCGGAAAGAATAGAGGCAGCGCTGGAGGAGCAGCAAACCTATTGGCCGCACGAGGCGTTGGCAGCTACATGCGGACCGCTGGAGAGCCTGAAGCGTAAACCGACCGTCGAAATTGCGGCATTGGCTCTCGGAGACGGATCCGACTATTTGCCGACCGGCATCAAAGAGATGACACCACCGCTGAAACAGGCAGAGCGCTTCGGCCGATTCGTTGAAGAGGCGGGGGAGTTGGGGCGGGGCCAGGTCGCTGCGGCGATTGCCGTGATGCAAAGCGAAGCAGTAGCCGGCAGGCTTGCCGATCGTCTGCTTGACGCGGGAATCAGGGCGATGACGGTACCCGAGCCGACTGCGGTGCCTCCTGATGTGGTCTCGGCCTTAAACGGGAAAGGCGGTGAAGCCGTAGTCGTTACCGCGGGAGCTCTGCGCGGGGGGATGCTGCTCGAAGAGACCGGCCTGCGTTTCTACTCCCACAGCGACATCTACGGGGAGCCGCCCAAACCCGCAAGCCGCGAGAAGAGTTTTTCTGCTTTCTACACACCACTGGAGGACCTCAAACCCGGTGATTTTGTCGTCCACATCGACCATGGCGTCGGCATCTTCGATGGCCTGCACACAATCCACCGTGGCGAGGAGGTGCTAGACGTTGTGAGGGTAGTCTATCGCGGCGGCGACCGCCTGCTGCTGCCGGTCGACAAGCTGACGCTGCTTCAGAAATACAGCGTGCTGAAAAGTAGTGAAGAGGAGCACAGGCCGCGCCTGGACAAATTGGGCGGGACGAGCTGGGAGAAGGTAAAGAGCAGGGTCAAGAGCTCGATCAGGAAGATGGCCGGAGAGCTGCTCAACCTCTACGCGGTGCGCAGCACCGTGCGCGGGATAAGCCACCCCCCTGACGACGAGACGATGGAGGTTTTCGAGCGCACTTTTCCCCATCCGGAAACCGCTGATCAGCTCAGGGCGATGGAGGAGATCAAGGCCGACATGGAAAGGTCCTTGCCGATGGACCGCTTACTGTGCGGCGATGTAGGTTACGGCAAGACCGAGCTGGCGCTGAGGGCAGCGATAAAGGCAGCCGCCGGAGGGCGCCAGACAGCGCTGCTCGCTCCCACGACGGTGCTAGCGCAACAGCACTATGAGACGTTCAGGCGGAGGATCGAAAGCGGGGGCTTCCGTTTCAAGGTCGAGCTGTTAAGTCGGTTCCGCAACCCGACGGAGCAACGGCGAACGGTGGAGCGCCTCAAGAGCGGCGAGGTCGACATCGTAGTCGGAACCCACCGCCTGCTGAGCCGGGACATCGGCTTCCGCGACCTCGGGCTGCTCATTGTTGATGAGGAACAGCGTTTCGGAGTTGCTCACAAGGAGAAAACCAAGAAGCTGCGCCAGAGGGTGGACGTCCTCGCAATGACCGCCACGCCGCTGCCGCGTACGCTGAACATGTCGCTCATGGGTATCCGCGACATTAGCGTCATCGAAACGCCTCCCCGCAATCGGCTTGCGATCCACACCGAGGTGATGACGTTCAATCCGGAGCGGGTGAGGCAGGCGATCGAGGCGGAACTCTCCCGCGGAGGCCAGGTTTTTTACATACACAACAGGATCGGGCGGATCGAGCAGGTGGCGGCGATGCTGAGGAGGCTTGTGCCGGAATCCCGCATAGCGATTGCACACGCCAGGATGCCGGCTGCCGCTCTTGAGGGGACCATGGCCGCGTTCGTTGCTGGCGAGTACGATCTGTTGGTCTCCACGGCAATCATAGAGAACGGTCTCGATATACCGCGCGCAAACACAATCATTGTAGATCGCGCCGACCGCTTCGGCTTGGCGCAACTCTATCAGCTCCGTGGCAGAGTGGGCCGTTCCGAGCGGCCTGCATATGCGTACTTGCTTGTGCCCGGCCCTCTGGCGGTGAGTGCCGATGCCCGTAAAAGACTGGAGGCAATCAGGGAATTCAGCGAGCTTGGAAGCGGCTTCCGCATCGCCGCGATGGATCTGGAGATCCGCGGCGCCGGGAACCTGCTGGGGGCCGAGCAAAGCGGCCATATCGAGGCTGTCGGGTTTGAGCTTTACAACCGTTTGCTGGAAAAGACAGTGCGGGATCTGCGCGGGCGCAGCGGGGAGATTGACGGAGAAGAGTTTGAAACCACGATGAACCTGAAACTTGATCTTCACATCCCAGGGGACTACATATCCGATGCCGGTGGACGCATGCGTGTTTACCGCAGGGTCGCGGGCGCGTCTTCTGAAGAAGAGCTCAGCGCTCTGGGGGATGAGCTTCGGGACGTGTTCGGGCCCGTGCCGCCTTCGGTTACAGCGCTCTTGCGCTTTGCCGGGCTCCGGCAGCAGGCGTCGGCGCTTAAGATTGAAAAGATCGAGCGCGAAGGAGGGAACCTTGCCGTGAAATTCTCCCCCGATTCGATGGTCTCACCGGAGTCACTGGCAGAGATCATCGCCTCGCAGCCCAAGGCACGATTCAGCGAGACCGGGGTGCTCTTCTGGCGCGTGGAAGACAGCGGACCGGCAGCTGTACTCGGCGAGATCGCAAAGCTCTTGCATTCGTTGGCGGGCTAGGACAGAATGCTTTACTCGTTGAAGGAAAAGGAGTTGTTCATGCGCTGTGCGGGTGCGGTTCTGGCTGTCTTGCTGGTTATTTTGGCGATTTCATGCGCCGAAGAGGCTGAGCGGGAAGCGTTGCTGCGCATAGGGGAACAGGAACTCGGAGTCGATGACTTCATCGAATACATGGGTGATGTGCACCCGGAGATAAAGGCGCCGATCGAAGAAGAGGTTCTACATACCTTCCTTCGCGAGTTTGAGGAGAGAAAACTACTGACTTATGGTGCCGCTCGCTCGGGAGTGGTCCCGCCCCGCGACGCCGAGACCGAAATCGAGCGCGAGAGCGGCATGATCGCTCGCTTCCTCACCGAGGAGGCCAACAAATCGGGCGCACTGGAAATAGATGAAGAGAGTATCATGGAGCTCTACCGAAAGCGTTATGGTGAGCAGCGGGCGAGAATTAGAAGCATTTTCTTCGACGATGAGGCCATAGCGCGCAGGGTGCATGATACCGTCCGGCGCTATCCTAATCGCTTCGAGCGCTACATGCAGGAACACAACACCGAAAGGATCACTGCCGAGGGCATCGGCCAGGGGGCGATGACCCGCCACAACATGCCCGAGTGGCTGAGCGAAAAGGTCTTCGCCCTTAGAGAGGGGCGGGTAAGCGAGTTGATTAACTTCGGCGACGGCTATGTCATAGTCCAACTGCAGGAGTACCTGCAGCCGCAGCCGTTGGACGAAGTGCGCAGTTTACTTTACGACGAACTGGCGGCGGGCAAGCGCGACGAGTTACGCAGGAACGTCGCCGCGGATTTGCGCGGCAGGCTGGAGAGCGAGTTCAATCCGCAATTGGCTGTGGACATCCTCACGGATTCCAGGGACAAAGAAGAGAGGCAACAATGAGAATTAACACATATATCCACGTTATCTTGATGGTTGTTATTGCAGCATCAGCAGTTGTGGCGCAGGAAGCCGACCGGATGGTGGTGGAGGAAGTTATTGTCAGAGTGAACGGTGACATCGTGACCCTGAGCCAGTTCGACAAACTGTTCGGGCCGATGGAAAGCGAGATGTCGATTCGCTTCAGTGGTGAGCGATTACAGGAGGAACTTCGCAACGCACGTCGATACTCCCTGAACCTGATCATCAACCAGACCGTAGTCAAACAGCAGGCGCGCGAGAAGGGGATGACCTTCCCGGAAGACATTTTCAACCGCCAGGTCGAGTCGATCAAGCAGAGGATCGGTGCCCAGAGCGACGAGGATTTCATCCGTGCCCTTGCCGACCAGGGCATGACGATGGAGGAGTTCCGCGGCCAGTTCGAATACCAGTATTACATCGAGGTGCTCTTCGGGAACGATGTGGGGCGGGACCTCTATCAATCGGAGAGCCGGCTGCAGAACTTCTATGAAGAGAACGTCGACCGTTATACCGAGCCGGCGAAGCTCCGCCTCTCGCAAATCGTCCTGCCTTTCTCTCTTGCCGACGAGGAGACGGCGAGAGAAGCGGCGGAGCAGGCGCTGAGCCGCCTCGAAGCCGGGGATGATTTCGGCGAGGTCTACCGCAGCCTCACGCCGGGTGCGGCCGAGGATGCCGACGGCGACATCGGCCTGGTCGACCTCAACTCCTTCCGCCGGGAATTGGCCGTGGAAGTCGAACCGCTTGCCGCAGGTGAGCACACCGGCATCATCAGGACGGATGCAGCGTTCCTTATCCTCAGTGTTACCGAGAGGCAAGAGACCAAGACGGTACCGCTGGAGCAGATCAAGGACCGGGTGATGGAGGACATGAGACTGGACACCTACACCCGCGAGGTCGGCAAGTATATTACACAGCTCAAGAAGAACAGCCTGATCAACATTACGGCCGACGAGTTCGAGGGTCTCTACGAGGAGACCTTTTTCGAAGGGCAGCGCGGTAGGAACTGAACGGCGTAGCGCACGGCGCGTCGGAACACAGGGGGATTGCATGGAAAAAGTCTACGTTCGCGACATCGTTGTCGATCAGTATGTGGACAGCCCGTTCCTGGTCCGGCAGCTTGAAAAGCGCAAGAAGAAGAACGGAGAAGATTTTCTCGGCCTGGTGCTTGGGGACAAGACGGGCGAGATTCGCGCAGTGCTATGGGACGGTATCAAACAGGTCCTCGACGAAATCTCTCAGGGCGACTATGCGCAGGTATCAGGCTCTGTCGGCCTCTTCCAGGACCAGCCTCAACTACGCTTGGACCGCGTCCGCCGTATCGATCCTTCGCAGGTGGACGAGGCTGATTTCGTCGCCAGCACCGCCCTGGATATTGAATGCATGTGGAAAGAGCTCTTGGACGCGGTGGCCCTGATCCGGCAGCCGAAACTGCAGGAGCTGCTTGAGAGCATTCTGGGGGAGGAGGATTTCGCAGAGAGATTTCGGCGTTGCCCGGCCGCCAAGAGCTATCATCACGTTTTCCGCGGTGGGCTGCTCGAGCACACCCTATCGCTGGTCAAGTTGTGTGCGGCCGTAGCGGCCCACTATCCTCTCCTCGACCGTGACATGCTGATCGCCGGGGCGATCATCCATGACATCGGCAAGGTCGAGGAGTTGCGCTACGATCGCGATTTCGACTACACCGACGAAGGTCAACTCGTGGGCCACATCGTAATGGCCGCGTCCACCCTGGACAAGCGGATGAGGGAGCTGGAATTCGACGACTCCCTCCGCACGAAGGTGCTTCACCTGATTGTCAGCCACCACGGCGAGGAGCAGTACGGCTCGCCACGCAAGCCGATGACTCCGGAGGCTATCGCTTTGCACTACCTCGACATGCTCGACTCGCGCATGGAGATGGTGCGTGCCGCGCTGGAGGCCGACGCCCAGGGCGGCGGCTCCTTCACCCCCTGGATCCGCAGCCTCGAGCGATACCTTTACAAGAGTTGAGTGCTTCTTTAGCTCGGAGAGAAAGGCTGTCCATTGATGGGTGGCTTCCCCTTGACATTGCAGGTGAGATTGGACTAAATTCATCGGTCCGCGCTAAGCGCTTGAAAAGAAGTTAATTGCGGTGACGACGGAACGAAACGATGAAAAGAACATTTCAGCCGAACAACCGGCGCCGGAAGAAAACGCACGGTTTCCGCTCCCGGATGAAGACCAGAGGTGGGCACGCGGTGATCAACCGTCGTCGGCGCAAGGGGAGGAAACGTCTGACCGTCTGAGGGCGGCCGCAGCTATGAGTGCCGTGAGAGAGTTCTCTTTCAAGCCCTTGCATCGAATCAGACGACAACGTGATTTCGAGAGGGTCTACCGCGCCGGAGCAAAAATCGACGCGGTCGATTTTATCGTATATTATCGCGCCAACGGGCGTGAGCGCGACAGACTGGGACTCAGCGTCGCAAAGCGCCGAATCGGAGGAGCGGTCCAGCGGAACCGGACGAAGCGGCTGCTGAGGGAGTTGTTCAGAAGAAATCCTCATACTGCCGTAGCGGGACACCGTGGAAGGCCGGCGGCGGATATTGTCGTTGTACCGCGGGCTTCGGTGCTCGATTCGAATTTTCGAGAGTTGACGCAGCGCTGGCAGGAAGCCTTGAGGAAAATCGAGGCACAGCTGAATAGATAAAGTTATGATCACTAGGGCGCTCATAGGAATCATCAGGTTATATAAACGGTTTGTTTCTCCCCTTCTGCCGAACCGTTGCAGATTCCATCCGACTTGTGCCGATTACGCGACGGAGGCACTTCGGCGCCACGGCCTTTTGAGAGGCGGTGCCCTGTCGCTGGGGAGATTGCTGCGCTGTAATCCTTTGAGCAAAGGGGGGTTGGATCCTGTTCCTGAGGCAAAAGAAAACTACCTGCTCGAGAGCGACAAGTGGGGAATAAGGGATGAGTGTTGAAAAAAGAATGATCGTCGCGGTGATCGTCTCCGCGGTCGTCATTGTAGTCTGGAATCTTGTCTTCGTTCCGCCGCCGGTGGAGCAACCGGTCAACGAGGAGCAGGATCAAGCAGGGGAGGCAGCCGCCGAGCCGGACGGAACCTACGAATCGGAAGAGGCCGAAGGCAGCGAGGAGACACCAGCCGGCGAAGAGGAGCGAAGGGCCTCGCTGGCGGGGAAGCCTGAGGAGTTGATCACCGCTGCCGAGCGCCAGACGGTGTCGATCGAGTCACCTCTTTACCGCGTCGAGCTGAGTAACGGCTCCGGAGGCTCGGCTTTGAGCTGGCAAATGAAGGGCTATAAGCCGAGCTTCGGTGAAGGCGTGCTGGACCTTGTTGCCCCCGAACGCTACCGGCCCTCTGGGCTCTTACCATTGGCAACGATGGTTCGTACGGGCGAAGGCAAGTATGCGCCGCTCGATGGCAGGCCTGTCCTCCTGGTTGGCGGTGCCGAGAGCGGAGGGACCATCAACCTCGATAGCGGGGAGACGGTCACCGTAAGCTTCGAATACAACGTCGAAGAGGTCGGCTGGATTCGTAAAGCTCTCACTTTTCACGGCGACAGCTATCTGGTCGATGTGGAGTTCACCTCGGAGCTGAAGGAAGGCGAGGCAATAATCATCTGGGGTCCCGGTCTGGGCGAGCTGCTGAAGCCCGACGGGGCGAAGCTGCACAAGGGGATGGAGGGCAACGGCCTGCTTTACCGTAAGGCAGGCGGCGCTCTGCAAAGGCTTCAGGCGCCGGTGGCGGACCAGGGTGAGGCGGGCGAACCTTTCATCGAACAGAGCGTTCCCGAGATCGTCGAGTGGGTCGGAATCGAGAACCGCTACTTCATGGCCCTGGCCGACGGCGACATCGATAATCTTTTCAAAAGGGTCTACCGCCTGACCGCGTCCAGGCAGATCGACGACGCCGAGGAAAGCCCAACCTTTTTCTATCCATATGTCGGAATCCGACCCGAGGACGCCTCGTCCAATTTCAGGCTGTATGTAGGCCCCAAAGACCTGGAATTGCTGGAGGACCCGCGTTACGGCAACCTTAAGGACGTCGTTCAGTTCGGCTGGTTCTCTTTCGTCTCGCGCCCGGCGTTGTGGTTGATGAAGCAGATATCCAACTACGTCGGCAACAACTTTGGCTGGGCGATTATCATTCTCACAGCACTAATCAATACATTGCTCCTGCCGCTGATTATCAAGCAGCGGAAATCGATGGGTGAGATGCAACGGCTGCAGCCGCAGATCAAGCAAATCCAGGCCAAGTACAAAGCCGACAAAGGAGACAGCGCCGAAGCCCGGCAGCGAAAGAAAAAAGAGCTTAACGAAGAATTGATGGCCCTCTACAAGGTCAAGGGTGTAAACCCGATGGGAGGCTGCCTGCCGCTGCTCTTGCAGATTCCGATTCTATTCGCGCTTTTCGATATGTTCAGGGTGGCTATCGAGCTTCGCAAGGCGCCTTTCATTTTCTGGATAACCGACCTGTCAGCACCGGATCCCACGTATATCACGCCGATACTAATGGGGGCGACGATGTATTTTTCGCAGATGTTGACGCCGACATCGGCGGAAACCGGGGGCGCCTCCATGAAGATGCTACCGTTTATTTTCGTGATCTTCTTTCTTGCGGCGCCCAGCGGACTGGTGATTTACTGGCTCACGTCGAGCCTCTATAACATGGGCGTGCAGGCGGTAATGAAGCAGGTTAGCCCACCGCCGCAAGTTGAAAAGAAGAAGGCGATTCCGGCCAAGGCTGGTAAGAAGTCGAAGAAGAGCAGGAGAAGGTAATGCTCGACGATTTGGTCTTCAAGGGGAAGAATCTGAACGAAGCGCTGGCCAAAGCGAGTAATTTTTTTGGTGCCCAAGCGAGCGATCTCGCTTACGAGAAACTCGACGACGCCCCTGACGGAGAAGTTTGGATCAGACTGACCGATTTCCCGACGTCCCATGCAACAGATGACGAGGACGATGTTCAGCCGGTGATCGATCCCCAAGCCGAAAAGCTTGGGATGATTCATTCGAGGCGCCCCCCCGTCAATAATCAGCCGAAGAGGCAATCCTCGCCGCGAAAGGAGCGCCCGCAGGAACGTCGTGTAAGGCGGGAAGGCGGGAGCCCGCGGAATCAGAGGCGTTCGACCAGGAGCATAGAAAACCTCGGCCAGAGCGAAAAGGAAGCACATAAACTGGTAACCGACATTCTGAAACACTCGAAGCTGCGAATTGATATCGACGTGTCTCAGGATCAGTCGAGAATCGTTTTCAACCTCGACGGTCCAGACCGTAACATTCTGGTGGCGAAGAAGGGCGCCGTATTAACATCTATTCAATATTTGGTTAATAAAATAGTATATAATAAGAAGGAAAAACCCCAGAAGATCTTTATCGACAGCTTGGGATACCGGATCTCGAGGGAGGAAGAGCTACGCGAAATCGCGATACTCAGTGCAAAGAAAGTCAGGGCGACACGAAAAGAATACGTACTGAACCCGATGAATCCCTATGAGCGCAGGCTGATTCATATGGCGCTAAAGGATGAGGACGACATCACAACGGTGAGCCGCGGAGACGGATTTATCAAGCAGGTAACGATAATACCCAAGTGAGAGCGATTCAGCTCTTTGTCTAGCGATCAAACGTGAAAGCCTTTCGAAAGGGAGGCTTTTTTATTTGCCTGGATGACGGGATAATTGTTTCAGAAAGATCTGATGATGAAGGGAGACACCATTGCAGCCATCAGCACGCCGCGCGGCCACGGCGGTATCGGAGTAGTGCGGCTTTCAGGGATGGAGTCCTTGAGGATTGCCGAAGAGATCTTTCATCTGAAGGGCGACTCTGTTAAACCTAGAGTAGCGACGCTGGGCGATATCGAGGACCACGAGAGAGGCGTCATGCTCGACCGTTGCTTGCTTACGTTCTTCCCCGGCCCGAACTCCTACACAGGCGAGGACGTTGTAGAGTTTTCCTGCCACGGCAGCATGCCGGTGTTGGCGAGGGTAATGCAGATCCTCGTTGACAGAGGGGCCAGGCCGTCGGGGAGAGGCGAATTCACCTTGAGGGCGGTGCTCAACGGACGCATGGATCTGACGCAGGCGGAGGCGGTCAACAGGCTGGTTCGCGCGCGGACGCTATTGCAGGCGGAAAGGGCGGTATCGCACCTGGAAGGTTCGATATCTCGAAGGGTAAAGCGGATTGATGAAATGCTGCTTGATGCTGTTGCCAGGATGGCTGCGTCAGTGGACTTCGCGGATGAGGATGAAGAGTTCATTTCGCCCCATGAGGCGGCGGAATGCGTCGAGCGTATAGTAAAAGAGCTGGACGATCTGATCTCCGGTTTCGGACGGGCCGATATCTTGCGCGAGGGTGCGGTGGTAGTAATAGCGGGAGTTGCGAACGCAGGGAAATCGACGCTGTTCAATGCAATTCTCAAGCGTGAGAGATCGATAGTCGATGAACGGCCGGGCACAACCAGGGATTACATAACCGAGACGGTGGATCTCGGGGGGCTGCCGGTAACACTGGTGGACACCGCAGGATTGAGGAGCACAGAAGGGGATATCGAGATTAAGGGTATGCGCTGCACGGAAGAACGGCTGGGAGAGGCGGATCTGGTGCTCCTCGTGACCGAGTGCGGGCGGTCTCTGAACTCCGAGGAGAGGTCAATCCTGGCTGGGTTGAAGAAGCATGAGAAGGCAGTGCTTGTTGTATGTAACAAGTGTGATCTGAGCGAGCCGACGGGGGAGTGTGATAGCGCTTTGACGATTTCAGCACTGAATGGCGAGGGAGTGGACGGGTTGCTGAAGACAGTCTCGGAGATTATATGCGGTAATGGGCTTGATAGTGCCGCATCGGACGAGCTGATAACGGAACTAAGGCAGCAGCAGCTTTTCAAGCTCACGAATGAAGCAGTAGGTAGAGCCGCGACGTTGTTGGAGCAAGGAGCCTATGAAGAGCTTGTGCTGGAAGAGCTTAATTCTGCGATGCGTGCTCTCGGTGAGATAACCGGCGGGAAGGCGATCGACGACGTGCTTGAAAGGATATTCAGTAATTTCTGTATTGGGAAGTAATACATGGTTTCTTTCACAGAAAGAATTTACGATGTGATGGTGGTTGGTGGAGGCCACGCAGGTTGCGAAGCAGCAGCAGCTGCTACGCGCCTGGGTGCGCGCACGCTGCTGATAACGCTCAAGAAACACATGATAGCTGAAATGAGCTGCAATCCGGCGATAGGCGGCTTGGCTAAAGGACAGATTGTGCGGGAGGTTGATGCGCTGGGCGGATTGATGGGCTTAGTTGCGGACAGGTGCGGGATACAGTTCAGGCTGCTGAACCGGAGCAGAGGGCCGGCGGTGCGGGCACCGAGGGCCCAGCAGGACAAGAGCGAGTACAGGCGCGAAATGCTCGCAATGCTCGAGTCAAAACGGGCGACCGGCCTCGAAATCCTCGAAGCAGAGGTCAAGAGCGTCCATGTTGTTAGGCAGCGAGTGGCAGGAGTCGAGACCACCGAAGGAGAAGTGCATGCCAGAAGCGTGGTGTTGACGAGCGGAACATTTCTCAAGGGCCTTATCCATATCGGCATGAGAAGTTTCAGCGCCGGCAGGATGGGGGAATCGGCAAGCGAGGGCTTAAGCGAGTCGCTGGGGCGGATCGGCCTGGAGTTGGGGAGGCTCAAAACAGGGACGCCGCCCCGGCTGGTGAGGAACAGCATAAACTTCAGTAAATTCAGGGTACAGCGCGGAGATGAAAATCCAACTCCCTTTTCATTTCTGACGGCAAAGATTGATACGGAGCAGGTGCCTTGCCATCTGGGATACACGAACGAAAGGACACACGATATAATCCGCGACAACATCGAGAAATCGCCGCTCTACTCAGGTCGGATTCTGGGTATCGGGCCGCGTTACTGCCCTTCGATAGAGGACAAGGTCGTTAAATTTCCCGACCGAAAGCGCCACCAGCTCTTCCTGGAGCCGGAGGAAAGGGACGGTGAAAGCATCTATATCAACGGCATCAGCTCATCGATGCCCGAAGAAGTACAGATGCAGATAATTCGCTCGATAGAGGGCTTGGAGGGCGCGGAATTCTTAAGGCCGGGATATGCGATCGAATACGATTATGTGAAACCAACTCAACTTCGGGCGACGCTAGAGGCGAAGGAGATAGAAGGGCTTTTCTTTGCGGGCCAGATAAACGGCACATCAGGATACGAGGAAGCGGCTGGGCAGGGGATAATCGCAGGAGCGAACGCGGCGATTCGAGCGAAGGAAAGAGGCGGTAAGGAGCAACTCATTCTTGACAGGGAAATCTCATACATCGGAGTGATGATCGACGATCTGATTACAAGGGGCGTCGATGAGCCTTACAGGATGTTCACCTCAAGAGCTGAGAACAGACTTCAGCTGAGGACCGATAACGCAGACAGGCGTCTTACGCAGATAGGGCGAGAGCACGGGCTTGTAAATGAGGAACGATGGAAGGCGTTCCAGGAAAAAACGGAGAGGCTTGATAAGGCGCGCGATGCTCTCGATAAAAATCATCTAGCCTCGGGAGAAGAGGCAGCGAAGCTGGGTTTGGAATTACAGGGGGAGTTGGCCGGGAAAACCTCGCTACTCGAAATGCTTAAACGGGTAGAGGTTTCGATAAGTCGTTTCGCCGGTTCATTTGAGGGATTGATGGAACTGGACGAGGAAGAGCTGCTGACCATTGAGACGGATATCAAATACGAAGGGTATGTAAGAAGACAGGAGGGGTTGAAAGGACGACTTACACAACAGGAGCATTTCAAAATACCGGGTGATCTTGATTACGGGATGATTCCCGGGCTGTCGAAAGAATCGGCACAGCGTTTGGAAAAAGTGAGGCCGGAGACCCTCGGCCAGGCGTCGAGAGTGCATGGAATGACCCCGGCGGCTGTGGCTGCGCTGGCGATAGAGCTGATGAAAAGACGGATAGATTGAATTGCGATCGGAAGTAAATTTCGAGCTGAGGCTGGCCAAGTATCGGGAGCTGGTGCTGCGTTGGAACAGAAGAGTGGCGCTGATCAGCCGCAAAACCCCAATAGAATCGCTCAATAGGCTGATCAGTCATTCGCTCGAAGGGGAGGCAGTTCTACCGCCTGGGACCCAGAAGGTAATGGATGTTGGCTCGGGGGCTGGTTTTCCGGGCGTACTGATCGCGATGAAGCGACCGGGAACGCAGGTGGAGCTGGTGGAACGCAGCGAAAATAAGAGCATATTTCTGAGAGAGGTGAAACGAACGCTGGGCTTGGATAACGCAACAGTTATCCATGAGAGCTTCGAACCGGCTATGCTGGATGTGACGGTTCGCACAGCTATAGCGGCGATGGCTGTGGGAGAGTACGGGAAACTGGTGGAATCCGTGGCTGTAAGGATGAAGGAAGGAGACGGCATATTGCTGTTTATTGCTGAGAAGGTGGCGAAGCGGATCGTGAAAAAAGCGGGTTTACGCTTGGGGAAATGGAAAAAGCTGAGCGGAAGCGATCAGACAGGTGTTGCTTGGCTGGAAAAGGGGGACACGATATAGTATCGAAGACTATTAACCGGCGCCAGATGTTCCACGTGGAACTCATTCGCTTATCTTTATTCCCCTTTTCCTTGTTTCTCAAGACTTTGACCTGCTAACATTGTCTTGTCCGCGCGGTGAATTTCTATGGGAAGAATTATCACTATCGCAAACCAGAAGGGTGGTGTCGCCAAGACTACCACCGCGATAAACCTCGGCGCCGCTCTGGCGATGTCGGAGATTCCAGTACTCCTTGTCGATATGGATCCCCAAGGCAACTCCACATCAGGCCTGGGATTGGACAAAAATGCTTTGGATTCAGGTGTTTACAATTCGTTGCTAGGCTTCGTGCCGATGCCCGACGTCGTGCGCCCGACGTCTCTTGAATGGCTTAAAGTTGCCCCGTCCAACAGGGATCTCGTCGGTGCCGAGCTGGAAATGATTGATATCGACAGGCGCGAGTACCGCCTGGCTGATGCCTTGGCACCGCTTACCGACCGCTTCGAATATATCCTAGTCGATTGCCCCCCCTCCCTTGGTTTGCTGACGGTCAACGCGATGGTCGCTGCTGATGAGCTGCTGATACCAATCCAGGCCGAGTATTTTGCCCTCGAAGGCGTCAGCGAATTAATGGATTCCGTTAGCCGTGTACGCTCATCACTCAATCCGGGCCTTCAAATTCGCGGCGTGCTTTTGACAATGGCCGATGACAGAATCAACCTTTCGCAGCAGGTCTCCGAGGAGGTCAATTCTTATTTCGGCGATCTCGTCTTCCGAACAGTGATCCCCAGGAATGTACGCGTGGCTGAAGCGCCCAGCTTCGGCCTTCCGGTAATGCTTTATGATGTGGCCAGCAAGGGTGCGAAGGCTTACTTGCAACTTGCCAGGGAGTTTCTGAATGATAGCAAAGAGAAAAGCTCTCGGTAAAGGTATCGGTGCCCTTATCCCCGAATCCCGGCAGGCCGCGGTGGGGGGCGGGGGCAAGCTTCTTGAGATCGATATTGACAGGATCTCGCCGAACCCCAGCCAGCCTCGTAAGAGTTTCGACGATGATTCTCTGCAGGAGCTTGCCGCATCGATCAAAGCACAAGGCATCATTCAGCCGATCGTGGTCCGCATCTCGGGGGGTGGTTACAGGATAATCGTCGGCGAACGTCGTTGGCGCGCCGCCCAGCTGGCAGGATTGCAGAAAGTGCCCGCCCTGCTGCATGATACCGACGATGCCGCAGCGCTGGAGATAACCCTTGTGGAAAATGTCCATCGCGAGGACCTCAACCCGATTGAAGAAGCGAGCGCGTATAAAATGCTTATAGACCGCCTCGACCTGACACAGGAGATGGTTGCCGAGCGCGTCGGCCGCAAACGCTCTACAGTAGCAAACATGCTCAGGTTGTTGAAACTGCATGATGATGTTAAAAACCTATTAGTTGCGGGCGAGATTGATATGGGTCATGCTCGAGCGCTGCTCGCGGTCGACGATCAGTTTCGGCAGCGGGAGCTTTGCAACGAGGTGGTTCGCAAAGGGTTCAGCGTTCGCCAGGTGGAGAGTCTCGTTCGCCGTGAATTGAAGCCGCGGGCTGCCACAAAGAAGCCCGTGAAAAGCAGTGACGTTTTCATCCGCGATGCGGGGGAGCGTCTGTCGCGCCGTCTCGAGGCGCCCGTAAACATCAAGCCGGGCAGGAAAGGCGGCAAAATAGAGATCTCTTACTTCTCCGAGGCCGATCTGCAACGCCTCTTCGACGCGCTGATGGGCGACGCCGGCGGTGCCTCCGGAAAAGACATCCATTGATGGGGGAAATAAATGAAAGAAAGAGGTTTTGATTTTGGAGAGATCAGCGGATTCCTCGATGAAGGAACCGAATTCGAGGGTGATCTGGCATTTCGCGAAACGATGCGCATTGATGGCAAATTTCGCGGCAAGATATCGAGTTCCAGCGTCCTGATTGTTGGAGAAACAGCTGAGATCAACGGCGAGATTCAGGTCTCCAACGTCAGCATCAACGGCAAGGTGAGCGGTAAGATTGTCGCCGACAAGAAGATTGAGATCCACTCCAAAGGACGCGTCTATTGCGATATCTCGACTCCCAACCTTGTGATCGAGGACGGAGCCTTCTTCGAGGGCAACTGCAACATGGAAACCCCTGCCAGCAAGAGCGCAGCCCCCGTTGCGGCCCCAAAGTCGGCGGAGCCCCCAAAGCCGGGAGGGCCGCCAAGGCCTGTCTCTCCGCAAGGTGAGTTGAAAAGCTTCGAGAAGATATCGACCTCCGAGGGCGAAAAGAAGGATTTCGGAAAGGACACGGCGGCATTGAAGGAGAAAAAGTAGCTCGATGCGTGCCGATGGTCGAGCGTATGACGGGCTTCGCCCTGTCACCATTTTGACAGGCTATCAGCGCTATGCCGAGGGATCCGCGCTGATAGAATTCGGCGATACCAGAGTTCTCTGTTCCGCGAGCGTGGAGGATTCAGTGCCGCCTTTCCGCAAGGGAACCGGCTCCGGCTGGATCACCGCGGAGTATTCCTTGCTGCCGCGCTCGACCCTTGTTCGCAGCTCGAGGGAATCGTCCAGGGGAAAGGTCGGCGGAAGAACCCACGAAATCCAGCGGGTTATCGGTCGTTGCCTGCGCTCGGTTGTTAATCTCGATGCTATTGGCGAGAGGACCGTTTGGGTCGACTGCGATGTGATCCAGGCCGACGGCGGAACGCGATCTGCCGCAATAACAGGGGGCTACGTCGCGCTCACGCTTGCGCTTCGCAAACTGCGCAAGGAAGGCTTTATATCCGAAGATCCGCTGCTGTCCCAAGTCGCTGCGGTCTCTGTCGGTGTTGTCGATGGGGAAGCGATGCTCGACCTGGTTTACTCAGAGGACTTCGCTGCTGCGGTCGATCTGAACGTGGTGAAAACCGGCGATGGGCGTTATGTCGAAATCCAGGGGAACGCAGAGGGAGAGCCATTCGATCGCAAGCAGCTCGATGAACTGTTGGGCCTAGCTGGCGACGGCATCGAGATGCTACTTGAATATCAGCGCGAAGCCTTGGAAAAGTGAGCCCCGAAAACAAATTACTTATCGCTACAACTAATCCAGGCAAGATTCATGAAATCAATCCTTTACTTGCCCACCTTCCTATCCTGCTCGTCGGCTTGGATGAAATTGGAGTGGACCCGGAATTCGCCGAGCGGAGCGAGACGTTCTTCGAAAACTCCGCCGCCAAGGCATTGCACTATCACCGCTTTCACGGCCTTCCGACGGTAGCCGACGACTCCGGTTTGGTCGTCGAAGCCCTTGGTGGCGAGCCGGGTGTGCATTCGAGCCGTTATCTTGGCGAGAACACAAAATACTCTGAAAAAATGGCCAGCATTCTCGAGAGGCTGAAAAACGCCGAGAAGGACGGCGCTGATCGCTCTGCACGCTTTACCTGCGCGTTGTCTCTGGCGGTCAACGACCGTGTGGTAGCCACAATCGAGAAACACGTGTTGGGTAGCGTGGCCGACGAGCCGCGGGGCTGCCGCGGTTTCGGTTACGATCCGATCTTTTACAGCCCGGCCCTGGGAAAGACCTTCGGCGAAGCTGCTGCTGCAGAAAAAGACAGAATTTCCCACCGAGCCCAAACCCTTCGCAGCCTGGCTATTCTTCTCGAATCTCACAAGAAGCTTCGCGAGGAACTGGGGATCTCAAACGAAGCGTAGTTGCAAGAATTCTCATGACCGCGAAACCGCCTGATTTGGCGAAATATTCTTTTCTTGACTTTCGTTTTACAAGCGAATATATTAGTCGTGTTCACTCATATTATTTGATATGTAAAGAGTAAGCAATTGCGCCGGGTAGCCAGCGCCGACTCCGGAGTTGAAAATTATGCGATTCGACAAGCTGACAATTAAAGCCCAGGAAGCGTTTGGTGACG